>DNZB01000117.1:5281-10883 GCA_003506635.1 Parvularcula sp. | reverse complement strand
TTCCCGTTTATTTCGGCGAGATCCTGTCGGAGGTCATCGAACACCATCTCGACTTCAACCGCTTCGGCGCAGTGCTCGCGCTGTCGCCCAACGAGTCGTATAATGCGCTCGTGTGCACCGACCTCGGGCCCGAACTCGGCCGCGCGCAGGTCTATCAGGCGAGCGAGCGGCGCGGCGGCGAGGACGATCGCCGCGGCCTCTCTTATGCGCTGCGCGGCCGGTCGTTCCTGCATTCCGGTGCGACGCTCGATGAGCTGATCCGGCGGCACTATATGGGCTGGCGCTTTCAGCGGACGCGGATCACCGAGGAATATCCGCCGGAGACCTATCTTAAGGACATCGGCAAGGAGGCGGAGATCGTCTTGCTCGTGCGCAAGGGCGCGCTGCAGTTCGCTTCCGCCGAAGCGCCGCTGAAGCCGGAGATCGGCGATGTGGCGCTCGCTTACCTGCCGAAGCTGGAGCCGCCGAGGCGCGCCGCCGCCGTTGAAACGTCGAGCGCTGATCCCGCAGCTTAACAAGCCCTTACCGGGCTGCGCGCAATGCGTGGTTAACACGCCCTTAGCCCTTGTCGGTTTAGCTTTCCCGCTTCGGAGGAAGCTTTGCGCGCGCTCACCCGCAACGATCGGACGACCTCGTCCCTGATGGCCGAGTTCGCCGCCGGCATGGCGGAGGCGGCCGCCGTTCGGCGCGCAGGGCTTGAGGCGAACGCTGCAAGAGCCGCGGCGGAGATGTCGATCAAGGCGCGCTCGGAATTCCTGGCCAACATGAATCACGAGTTGCGCACTCCGTTAAACGCCATCATCGGCTTTGCGACGATGCTAAGGGATACGGGCGCCTATGCCCTTTCGGAAGAGCAACGCGGAGCGTACGCCGACTATATTCTTCAGTCTGCAGACCTTCTGCTCAATCACATCAATACGCTTCTCGAAGCGGCGGCCCTCGACGGCGGCGACGTCGCGCTTGATCCCGCTGCGATTGATCTGACTGCGGCGCTCGCCGACGCCGTGAAGCGTGCGAAGATCGCGGCCGACGCTGCAAAGGCCTCGTTCGAGGTCAAAGAAGACAGCGCGCCGGCGACCGGGTGGGGTGATCCCGTCCGCCTGTCGCAGGCGCTCGACCACGTCATTCGCACCGCTGTGCGCTTCTCGCCCGAGGGGTCAAAAATTCTCGTGCGCGCCAGTCTCGACAAGGACGGCTGGGGCGAGATCGCCGTTCGTGACCGCGGGCCAGGGCTCACTTCAGAAGAAATAGACAAAGCGCTGACGGCATTCAGCGAGGTTCATCGCGGGCTCGACCGGTCCTTCGCGGGGCCGGGGATTGGCCTCGCCATCGCCAAGAGTTTTGTCGAGCTGCAAGGCGGCCGCTTCGCCGTCAAGAGCCGCCCAGGTGAGGGAACACTCGTTCGCATAACGCTGCCGCCGCCGGCGACGGCGAGGATGCAACTTGCCGGTTAGAGGTGCTGGAGAAAACGATGTCGCAAACCGCCGCTGAAAATCCAGCCGCCGCCCGCCCTTCTGGCGCCGGCGGCAAGCGAAAGCTTCGCGTCGGCGAAGTCGTATCCGTCAATGGCAGCCATGCGCTCGTCATGCTCGACGAGGACCGACCGGAGATCGACCGCGTGCATAAGCCGCAACTAGGCGCGATTCTCGCCGTCGACACCGGCGCATGCATCGTCCTGGGGCTGGTCTCCGCGATGAGCGTGCCGGCGCCGACGCTTGATTCGACTGGCAAGGACCTTCGACTGATCGAGCTGGAGCTTATCGGCGAGTTCACAAAGCCGACGGCGAAGGCGCCGGCGCGGTTCCGGCGCGGGGTTTCGACCTATCCGACGCTCAATGACGAAGTGCAGCTCGCCGCGCGCGAGGAGCTTGCGGCGCTCTTCGCCGCCAACGGCTCGGCGAGCGTCAGGATCGGCATCGTCAAGCAGGACGCGGCGATTCCCGCGACCGTATCAATCAACGATCTCTTCTCGCGCCATTGCGCGGTGCTCGGCACGACCGGCGCCGGCAAGTCCTGCGCGATCACGCTCATGCTGCTCGCCGTGCTGGAGCGCTACAAGAACGGTCACATCGTCATTCTCGATCCGCACAACGAGTATTCGCACTCGTTCGGCGATCGCGCCGTCGTTTTCGACACGACGAACCTGACATTGCCCTACTGGATGCTGACTTTCGAAGAACTCGTCGAAATTCTCTATCCCGGCCGGGTCAATTGCCAGGAAGAAATCGAAATTCTCGCCGATCTCATTCCGACCGCCAAGAAAATGAACCTTTCAAATTCGGTCTCCGGCATCAAACTGATGGCGGGCGCGCGCGGCGACGGCGGCACAATCACCGTCGATACGCCCGTGCCTTATCGTATTTCCGAATTGCTGACGCTGATCGACAAGACGCTCGGGTCGCTTGACAATACGCGCACGACTGCTCCCTACAAACGCCTTCGCGCGCGGCTTCACGGAATCAGCCAGGACGCGCGCTACGGCTTCATGTTCGGCGGCCTCACCGTCCAGGACACGATGTCCGATTTCCTGGGACAGCTTTTCCGCATTCCGGTCGAGGGCGCGCCGATTTCAATCATCGAGCTGGGCGGGTTGCCTGTGGAAGTCGCACAGGTAATTGTGTCAGTCGTCACGCGGCTCGCGTTCGAATTTGGCCTTTGGAGCCACGGCGCGGCCCCGCTGGCGATCATCGTCGAGGACGCGCATCGATACGCGCCTGCGCAGGAAGGCGCCGGGTTCGGGCCGACGCGCAAGGCGCTAATCCGGATCGCCAAAGAAGGCCGCAAGGTCGGCGTGTCGTTGTGGGTCGCCTCGCAGCGCCCGACAGAGCTTGACGCGACTATTCTCTCCCAGTGCAACACGATCTTCGCGATGCGCCTTGCAAACCAGGCGGACCAGGAAGCGCTCCGGTCCGCCGTGCCAGACGCATCGACAAGCCTGCTTTCCTGCCTGCCGTCGCTCGGACTCGGCGAGGCGATCGCGGTCGGAGAGGGCGTGCCTTTGCCGACCCGCATCCGCTTCGACGCCCTGCCGCGCGAAGCGGTGCCGAGAAGTCTCACCGCAAGCTTCACCGACGGCTGGTCGGTTGATGTCGATGACAAGGCCTTCATCGCGCGCATTGTTGAACAGTGGCGCGCGCAGAAGATGCTCATTCCGGAAGTCTGAAGCCTTGCCTTGGCCTTGTTCCGCCCGCATTCTGGCGGCGGAGGGCCGAAATGATTCGTATTGCAATGATCGCCGCCGCGCTGGTCGCTTCGAGCACGGCGCGCGCTCAAGCGCCCATAACGATCGTTATTCACGGCGGCGCGGGCGCGCTTGAAAAAGGCCGCTACACCGAAGCGGAGGAGGCCGCCTACAAGGCCGCGCTCAACGCCGCGCTCGACGCCGGCTACGGCGTTCTTGAGAACGGCGGGTCGGCGCTCGACGCCGTACAGGCGTCGATCGTCCTTCTCGAAGATTCGCCGCTCTTTAACGCCGGCAAGGGCGCTGTATTTACTTACGACGGCAAGAACGAGCTCGACGCCTCGATCATGGACGGCGCCACAGGCGAGGCGGGCGCAGCCGCGGGACTCGCCCACGTCAAGAATCCAATCCGGCTTGCGCGCGCCATCATGGAGAAATCGCCGCATGTCATGATGATCGGCGAGGGGGCCGAGATGTTCGCCAAGGAGCAGCAACTCGTCATGGTTCGCCGGTCCTACTTCCGAACGGAATCGCGCTGGCGGGCCTACAAGGACGCGCTTGAAAAAGATCGGGCTGCGCGCAAGGCGCGCGGCGGCGCAAGCCTGCCGCATGACTTCAAATATGGCACAGTCGGCGCCGTCGCGCTCGACAAGAAGGGTGATCTTGCGGCCGGAACATCGACCGGCGGAATGACCCTGAAGCGCTGGGGCCGTGTCGGCGATGCGCCCATCATCGGCGCCGGAACCTTCGCCGACAACAAATCTTGCGCTGTTTCGGCGACCGGCTGGGGCGAGTACTTCATCCGCCTCACGATTGCGCGCGACATCTGCGCCCAGGTCGAATATGGCGGCAAATCGATCGCCGAGGCGACGGCGGATGTGATCCACAACCGGTTGCAGAAATCCGGCGGCGACGGCGGCGTCATCGTGCTGGCGCCGGACGGCTCTTATGTCATGGATTTTAATTCCGCGGGCATGTTCCGCGCTGCGCGGCAAGGCGGACGGCGGGAAGTTGCGATCTACAAGGAATAGTCAGCGCCGATGAAGGAATCAAAATGGACTTGAGCCGCAGGCGATTTGTCGGCGCCGCCGCCGTTCTCGCCGGCGCCGGCGTCTATGCGGCGAGTTCCGCGCGCGCTTCGCAAAGCGAGGGTGGGACTCGGTCGGACCGAAAGGCCCTCGGGGCGATCGAGGCCTATATGGCGGAACATCGTGCTGCGTGGGGCATCCCCGGGATGACGCTCGCGATCGTAACGCGGGACGGCTTCACCGGATTTGCGCAGTCGGGCCTTGCCGACGTCGACAAAGGCGTCGTGGTCGGGCCGGATCACCTCTTCCAGATCGGTTCGATCTCGAAGATGTTCACCGCGCTCGCCGCCTGGTCCTTGATCGACGAGGGAAAACTGTCGCCGGAAACGCGTCTCAAGGATAGGCTTTCGGGATTTTCCATTCGCGGCGGGACGACGATCACGCTCCAGCAGCTGTTGAACCACACATCCGGCTTGCCGGCGGATTCAGCGCTGTTTCCAGAAGGCGGACTCTGGACGGGCTTCGAGCCGGGCGCCGGCTGGTCCTATTCGAACAGCGGATATGCGCTCGCCGGCATGATGGCCGCCGAGGCGGAGCGGCGCTTGTTTCCCGACATGGTTCAAGCGCGCGTGCTCGATAAGATCGGCATGGCCCATTCGATCCCAGCGCTGCGCGTCGCTGATAGGAGCCGTTATGCGCAAGGCTATGAGCCGGCGCTGACCGACCGGCTCAACTCGCGCCCCGGCGCCATGACGCCGTCGCCATGGGTAGATTCTGATAGTCCGGCCGGCTGTATCGCCGCGACGCCGGGCGACATGGCGATTTTCATGCGCTTCCTGTTTGATCTCGCCGCCGGCGAGGGCGGCGCCGTCTTTTCAGCTGACGCCGCAAAGCGCTTTCTCGGCGATCCGGCTGATGGTTGGGGGCCAGGCGCGAAATATGGAAACGGCGTCGCGCGCATCAATGTCGATGGGAGAAACTATTTGCACCACACCGGCGGCATGGTGTCGTTCTGCTCCGCGGTGCATGTCGACGCGGAAGCAGGCGTCGCGGCTTTCGCCTCCGCCAATGTTCATTATTCGCTGAATTACCGGCCCAACAGGGTGACGTCATTCGCATGTGAGCTCGCACGCGCTGCGCGCGCGAATATTTCGGCGCCGGCGTCCAAGCCGGCGAAGCCTGCGCTGGACCGTCCTGAGCGTTTCGCGGGCGCTTTTTCGGACGCCGCAGGCGACTCGTTTGAGGTCATTGCGGGCGCGGGCGACGTCCGGCTGCGGCGCGGCGGCCGCGAAAGCAAGTTGGAGCTTGCGACAGGAACGCTTTTCGCGGCGGCAGAGCCCGATTTCGCCGTCGCCGGCGTCGCCATCGACCTTGAAGACGAAATTGCCGTTCG
>DNZB01000117.1:4545-4927 GCA_003506635.1 Parvularcula sp. | reverse complement strand
AGCGCTCTCGGGCCGCTACGACAATGACGATCGTTGGGCAGGTCCGCTGTATGTTTACGCCCGGGACGGCGCTCTTTGGATCGGCAATGCCGAGAAGCTCACGCCGCTTGGCAAAGACGAATGGCGCCTCGGCGATGAGACTTCGCCCGAACGGATCCGGTTTGGAGGCTACATCAACGGGCGCCCGCAGATCCTCTATTTCTCTGGAACGCCTTATACGCGCCGTTTCAGCTAGATGAGCCCAAGGCTTTTAAAGCTAACTTCGCCCTTGTGGCCGATGACGAGATGATCATGGACGCGCACGCCGAGCGGCGTGGCGGCCTTGATGATCTGGTTCGTCATGTCGATGTCGGCGCGGCTTGGCGTCGGGTCGCCCGACGGG
>DNZB01000117.1:0-4176 GCA_003506635.1 Parvularcula sp. | reverse complement strand
TCGTCCGCGATCAGGATGTTTTTCTTGTCGAGGAAAAGAATGCGGAACTCCTCAATCTTTTGATCCGCCATCGCCGACCGGCAATAGGCCAGCAATTCCTCCCACGAGGCGATGACCGGCCGCCCAAGCACGCGCGCCTGGGCCAGTTTCACCGCGGCTGCGTGAATGATTTTCATTTCGATCGCGGTCGCCTCGCCGACGCCGTCAATTTCGACGAGGCGCTCGATCGGCGCTGCGAGCGCGGGCGCGAAGCCGCCGAACTTCTTCAGGATCGCCTTGGCTAGCGGTTTCACGTCGCCGCGCGCTTTTGCGCGATAGAGGATCATCTCCAAAAGCTCGTAATCGGCGACGCCTTCGATTCCGGCTTGCAGGAATCGTCGGCGCAGGCGCTCGCGGTGGCCGATCCAGTGGGGCTTCAAAGCCGCCGCGCCAGCGCCGCCTTCGGTCATTTTCAGAGCACGTAAGGCGGCCGGTCGCGGCCTGCTGGAGACTTTGTGAAAATTTCGACGCCAGTTTCCGTGACGCCGACCGAATGCTCGAATTGCGCTGATAACGATTTATCGCGCGTCACAGCGGTCCAGCCGTCCTTCAACAGTTTTGCGTCCGGCTTCCCTTCGTTGATCATCGGCTCGACCGTAAAGAACATGCCGGGCTTCAATTCGAGGTCGGGCGCGCAGTGAACGCCGAAACGGTCCCGGTATTCGGCATAATGAACGACATTTGGCGCGTCGTGGAAAACCCGGCCGAGCCCGTGGCCGCAAAAATCGCGAACGACCGAGAACCCTTGCCCTTCTGCGTGGGACTGGATCGCGCGGCCGATGTCGCGCAGCGACCCGCCGGGCCTTATTGCGCCGATCCCCTTCATCATCGCGTCATAGGCCGTTTCCACGAGTCTGCGCGCTTTCACCTTTGGTTCGCCCGCCCAGTACATCCGGCTTGTGTCGCCGTGCCAACCGTCAATGATCAGCGTGACGTCTATGTTCATGATGTCGCCGTCGCTGATGCGCCTATCGGACGGTATGCCGTGACAGATGACATGGTTAAGCGAGATGCAGCTGGCGTGGCGATAGCCGCGGTACCCGATCGTCGCTGACAGGGCGCCGTGGTCAAAGACAAATTCCCGGATCAGATCGTCAAGGCGCCCGGTCGTCACGCCGGGGCGCACCTCTCCGGCGATCATGTCGAGGCACGCCGCCGCCAGCCGGCCGGCGCGCCGCATCCCGGCGAAGTCTTCGGGGCCATGCAGGCGGATGTCGCCCGTCTTGACGGCGTCGTCTGCGAGGGCGGGCGTGTATTGCATGCGGCGACCGAAGCGAATGGTTTGGGCCTGCTATGTCGCAATCTGCGAGCAAGCTTTCAACTGTTAACGTCCGAAGCCCCAAAAGTCGCACGGATAGCGGTTCCGGGACGCCGCGAAATTAACGCAGACCTTCCAAGAACAAACGATTTTACAACATCTTTGGTCCAATTCTGGAATAATTCAGCTGCTGTCCTGTCCATGCGCCGAGATTCTGAGCTTGAAAGCGGTAATGTCGCGCTGACTTTTGCGCTTCTTTTGCCAATGCTTCTTTGCGCGGCTGGGGCCGGATTCGATTTCAGCCGGTATCATTTCGCTCACACATCGCTGCAAGAAGTCGCGGACGCCGCGGCGATCGCCGGGGCGCGCCAGTATCTGCTCAAGAAGGCGGACGGCGCGACCGCCGCCGCAATCGCGGAAGACGCCGCCCGGCGACGCCTCGAGAGCGAGGGGTTCCCCGCAGCCGCAGTTGAAGCCGAGGGGGTATCGCGGTCCGCAACGGTCGATGTCGATATCGGCTACGACTTTACGCCGACCCTCTTTGTTTCGATTTTCGAAAGCCCGATCCATATCGCCGTTCATGCGACGGCGACTGCTTCCGGCGGTTCGAACATTTGCGTTATCGGCACCGACGAAAATGCGACGCGCACCGTTTACCTTGACGGAAACGCAAAACTGACGGGGGAAGACTGCGCGCTTTTTTCAAATTCAAAAAGCTCAGCTGGTCTCGCGGTGCTCAATAACGCAAAGCTCAAAGTCGGCCTCAGTTGCACCGCGGGCGGCTACGATGGATCGTCCATGAATTACGATCCCGCCCCTGTCTCTGATTGCCCGGCGCGCAGCGATCCGCTCACGGATCGCGCGCCGCCGGCCGTTCAGGCGTGCGATCACACCGCATTTGCCGCGGTAAGCGGCGCTGTGACGCTTTTTCCCGGCGTCTACTGCGAAGGGCTGACGATTGATCAGTCCGCTGACGCAACCTTTAAACCTGGGGTTTATGTCATCAAGGATGGCCAGCTTCGAATTCACGGAAATTCAAGGGCGACCGGCGAGGGCGTCGGCTTCTTTTTCACCGGATCCGGCGCCCAGATGACGATCGGCGGCGAGGCCGACGTTGACTTTTCCGCGCCGACTTCCGGGCCTCTCGCCGGCCTGTTGATTTTCGAAGAGCAGCAATCGGCGGGGACGCGGCTGTTCCGGATTACAAGTCCGAATGCGCGCCGCCTCGTCGGCACGATCTACCTTCCGCAAGGGCGATTTCTCGCCGATGCGAACGGCGCTGTCGCCGATCTTTCGGAATATACCGCGATCGTTGCGCGCAGGATCGAGCTGAATTCCGACGTCAATCTCGTCCTCAACGCCGACTATCATTTAAGCAACGTTCCGGTTCCGGAAGGGCTGGGGCCGGGGAGCGAAGGCGGCGTTTCGCTTCGGCGTTAACCTTGTTGCGTCGAGAGTTCACCTATTCGAAATCGGGGGGTTGCAATTTTGCCGAAGGCAATGGGGACGCACCGTCGATGTTTCGATCGAACGATCGCGGAAACGTCGCGCTGTTTTTCGCGCTTACCGCGCCAGTGCTGATCGGCGTCGCTGGCGGTGCTGTTGATTTTCAGAACCTTCGCTTGCAGCGCGCCGCCCTTCAGGAAGCGGCGGACGCGCTTGCGATGCGCGGCGCGCGCGAATTCCTGCTCGACAGCGCTGGCGAGCAACAGATTGAGGCGCTTGTCCGCTCGACGGCTGGCGCGCAATACGAAGAAAGCCTCGGCGCTTTCGTACTGGAGACTGATGCGGACGCTAACGACAGGTCGGTCACGGCCTCACTGACGCAATCGCCGCGCCGCGGACTTTTTCTGCATAATTTGGCGGCGTTTCAGGCGCCGATCGCCGCCAGCGCGACAGCGGTCGCGCGCGGGGCGACGAATGTCTGCGTCGTGGCGCTGGAGGAAAAGGACGGCGGCGCGGTGCGGGCCGAAGGCAGCGCCAGGCTGTTAGCAAGCAAATGTTCAATTCTTTCCAACTCAACATCCGCTGAGGGCGTTGAGGCGACGGAATTTTCCCGGCTGAAGGCGGCGCTTATCTGCTCGGCGGGCGGGGTGCGCGGGGGATCGTCCAATTTCGATCCGCAAGCGTTGACCGATTGCCCCATATTTGAAGATCCTTTGAGAGATCGGCTTGAGCCCGAAGTCGGCGCCTGCGACCACGACAAGCTCGATCTCGGCGGCGCTGCGCCGGCGACCGGCCTTATAGGTCAGGCCCTCACGACCGCGCTCTCGCTGATCGACGGCTCTGATGAGAACACGCTGATCGGCTACACGCGCTACGATCTGACGCCCGGCGTCTATTGCGGCGGCGTCAGGATCAGGGCGGACGCTGACGTGCATCTTGCGCCGGGCGTTTATGTTTTCAATGGCGGCGCGCTTGAGGTCGATCTCGGCGGCCGGCTTTATGGCAAGGGCGCTGGGCTGTTTTTCACAGGTGAAAACGCTGTTTTCACCTTCAAGCCGCAGTCGATAGTGCATCTGACGGCTCCGGCCGAAGGCGTCATGGCCGGGATGCTGATCATGGAAGATCGGGACCGCGCAACGACAGAGACGCATTCAATTCTGTCATCCAACGCGCGCACTCTTCTGGGGACGATTTATCTTCCCAAAGGCAGATTGAACATCGACTCCGTGATGCCGATCGCCGATGAATCGGCCTACACGGCGATCGTCGCTCGTTTCATCAGGATAAGCGGATCGCCGCAATTGGTCCTCAATACCGACTACGCCATGACGGATGTCCCGGTTCCAGAGGGGATCGGGCCTTCCGGCGGTCAGGTGTTCCTGCGGGAATAGGCGGTCTGGTCGACAAATGAAGCAATCTGTCATCAGCGGCGG
>DNZB01000311.1:476-2624 GCA_003506635.1 Parvularcula sp. | reverse complement strand
GGCGGCACGACGCGGAAATTGTCGAACGCGCCCTGGCCCCATTTCAGGAACTGATAGCGCTCGCCGTTCCGCTCATATTCGCGCGCGACGTTTTTCGAGAACGCGTTCGCGCCGCCGAAATAGTCGACCATCACCGAATGGTCGATGACGAGATCGACCGGGGCGAGCGGGTTGATCTTTTCCGGGTTCTGGCCGAGCGACTTCATCGCGTCGCGCATGGCGGCGAGATCGACGACGGCGGGGACGCCGGTGAAATCCTGCATCAGGACGCGTGCGGGGCGATAGGCGATTTCGCGCTCGCTCGCCCCGGTTTTCAGCCAGTCGCCGAACGCCTTGATGTCGTCGACCGAAACCGAACGGGCGTCCTCAAAGCGCAGGAGGTTTTCAAGTAGGACCTTGAGCGAGCAGGGCAGCCGGGACAGATCGCCGACATGCTTTTCGGCCGCCTTGAGACTGTAGATCGCGTAAGACTTCCCTCCCGCCTTCAGCGACGTTTTCGTTTTCAGGCTGTCTCGTCCCGGGATCACGTGTTGCCTCCGCTTGCGAATAGCTCAAGAAACGGGGCTGCTTATGGCGTATCGGCTGACCGCGCGCAAATCACGCGGCGGAGACTGAATTTTCGCCGCAAACCGCTGTTAGTGTCCGGCGAATCGCGGATGCGATTCGCAATTCTGGAGGTGAAAGTGATGTCCGGGAACCGTCAACAGTCGATGACGTCTTTCGCGGCCGCCGCCGCGGCCCTGCTTGTCGCGGCGCCGGCCGCCGCCGCCGACCCTCAGACCGTCGCGATCTTCAAGGACTGGACCGTAATGGTGCAGGAAACCCCGAACGACCGCACCTGCTTCGCCATCGCCGAAGCAAGGGACATGGCGCCGAAGTCGGTCAATCACGGCGAGATCTTTTTCATGGTCGCCACCTGGAAGTCAGGCGTCGCGAAGGGGCAGCCGAGCTTTCGGGCGGGCTATAACCTGAAGGACGCGCCGGCGCCGGTCATCCGCATCGGTTCGCAGAAGTGGGACATGTACGTTTCCAGCAACGAATCCTTCATCGAAAGCGCAGCCGCTGAGCAGGCGCTCGTCGCCGCCATGCGGCAAGGCGCTGACATGCGCCTTTCCGCGACCTCCAGCCGTGGCACGGCGACGAATTATGTCTTTTCGTTAAGCGGCGTCAGCGCGGCGCTCGACCGCGCCAGGGAAGCCTGCCAATAGCCCGATGCTCCGCTTGCGGACGGCCGAAGGTTGATCCGCACTCAAATCAGTTTATCGTCCGTACCTTGGCGCCGGCCCTTCGGCCGTGCGCGGCAGCTGGAGGGCCGCATGGGCATCATCAAGGAATTTCAGGAATTCGCCATCAAGGGCAACATGGTCGACATGGCGGTCGGCATCATCATGGGGGGCGCGTTCGGCACGATCGTCTCTTCGCTGGTCAATGACGTCATCATGCCGCCGATCGGGCTCTTGATCGGGGGAATCGACTTTTCAAAGCTGGCGCTCGTTCTCAAGCCGGCGGAGGGCGACGTCGCCGCGGTCGCCATCAATTACGGCAAGTTCTTCAATGCGATGATTTCGTTCCTGATCGTCGCCTGGGTGCTGTTCATGCTCATCAAGGGGATGAACAACCTCAAGAAGAAGCAGGAAGCCGCGCCCCCGGCGCCCCCGGCGCCGACGAAGGATCAGGTCCTTTTGACCGAAATCCGCGATCTGCTCGCCCGCCGCTGATCCGTTCGCGATGAATTTCGTCCCGCCGCCCGCCGCGCGGCGGCGGGATGTTTCCGCCGACTTGATCCTTGACGTTTGCGGGCCCCCGCGGGATGCGCGGGGCGATCCGTCCGTGTGTGGACGATACTGCGATCGGACGATGGCGCCGCCTTCGCGCCGGCTATTCGTCCATCATGCGCGCTTCGCGCAGCGCCTTCCGGTCGGCGGCCCATTCGCGCATGGCGCGCGGCCAGAAATAGCCGGAATAGCGCACGACGCCGAAAATCAGCTTCGACTTGCGGGGGCGTCGGCGCGGCTTGCGCCGCGGCGCGAAAGTCTCGGCGATCGCGACCGTTTCCTCGACCCAGGCGGCGGAAGGCGACGGCGCGGGGATTTCTTCTTCCGCGGCTGGCGCTGCGGCGGGCGCGGCTGGCGCTGCGGCGGGCGCGGC
>DNZB01000311.1:0-175 GCA_003506635.1 Parvularcula sp. | reverse complement strand
TGTAAAAGGAACATCCGGCGTGGCTTGCCGTGCGGCGGGCGCCGGTCCTTTCGCGCCGCGGGACGGGGCGGGCGCCGCGCCTTCCGGGTCGCTGACGCGGAAGATCGGAACAAAACGCGCCGAGGCGCCGCCGACCGGCATTTGCGTTCTGATGACGCGGCGGATCGCTTCGGCG
>DNZB01000232.1:3308-3894 GCA_003506635.1 Parvularcula sp. | reverse complement strand
CGCGACCACGAAAATTCCAGACCCTTGGGCGATCCATATTGATCGCCCGATGTCCAGGCCCGCTTGAGCAGCGCCAGCACGATGGCGCATCGAGCGCCGCGCGGGCCGGGATCAGGATTTGCCGGAAAGCTCTATCGCGGCTTTCTGCTTGGCGGCGAGCGCGGCCTGTCGTTCGGCGACCAGCGGTCCGACAAGGGCGCCGACCTTGTCGAGCCGCGCCTTGAAAGCAGCCGGCTCTTCGCCCGCCGCGATGGCGCGCGCGATCGGCGCGTAATCGGCGAGGCCGTCGCCGATGCGGCGTTCAATGGCGATCGCCTTGCGATAAGACTGGGCGAGCGCGGCCAGTCCGTCCTTCTGCGCGGGCGAGGGCGCGGTGACTTTCCGTTCCAGCGTTTCGGCGAGCGCGGCGGCGGCGTCGAGCGATACGCTAATGCCGCGATGGTGCGCCGCGACCCGGTCCGCGATCACGTCAAGACCGTCGCGCCGGCCCGCATTCGCAAGCTGCATCAGATCGAGAAGATCGGCGATGACGACATTGCCGTTCTTGATCGCTTCAATGAGATGATATTCGGGATGGCCGAGCGGG
>DNZB01000232.1:0-2956 GCA_003506635.1 Parvularcula sp. | reverse complement strand
CGGCGTCGCCAGCCTCAACAAGCGCCGGCAGCCGGTCGAGCGCGGCCCGCGCCTCGCCAAGGTCGGCCGCGAATTTCCGGATATAGTGCAGCAGCTCAAGGCCGCGCTCTGCGTAGGGGCCGGGCTGCGGCTCGGCGAGCGCCGCGCTTGCTTCCTGCAAACGCGCGACGCGCGCGCCGATATCTGCGTGCGCGGCGGCGACGGCGCCGCGATCATCCGCATAAGTCTCGGGCGCTGTGAAGCCGAGCAGATAGCGGCCGGAAAGGTCAGTGATCTCGCCCAGCAGGGCAAGGCCTTCATTGACGAGCGGCGTGATCGTCGCGCCATAGTCAGCGCTCGCTTGCAGCGCCTCTTGCGTTGCGGCGCCCGCCTGCGGCGCGGCCTCGTCCGGCGCTGGCTGCGCGGCGGCCCGGAACGCCGCCAGGAAAATCGCCGCCGCAATCATCAGCCGGTTGCTCATTCCGCCCTCTCCAAACCGAATTTGCCGCAAGAAGCTATAACATAATCCCGATACGCCAAACGGCGTACGGCGCTGAATGCGCCGCGGCCCATTTCAGCCGGCTTGCCCACGGCGCGCGATCATCGCCGCGGCAATCAGCTCCTCCCAGCGGCGCGCGAGAACCGGCAAGCTGAAAGCCGCCGCGCGCGATCTGGCGGCGGCGCCCAGCCGGATGCGGAGCAGTTCGTCCGTCAAAAGGCGCGACAGAGCAGCGTCAAAGGCGGCGGGATCGCCGACCGGGACAAGCAGGCCCGAGACCTCGTGCTCGATCATGTCGCGCGGACCGAAATCGCAATCGGTGGCGACGACCGGCAAGCCCGCCGCCATCGCTTCGGCGATGACGTTTCCCCAACCCTCGAAATCGGAAGAAAGCACAAAGGCGTCCGCCGTTTCCAGCCAGCTGGCGGGGTCGGCGGAGACGCCCGGCATCAGGACCTTGTCCTTAAGGCCCAGACGGTCCCGAAGCGCTTCAAGGCTTTTCCGCTCGTCGCCTTCGCCCCAGATCGTCAGGCGCCAGCCTGGGTGATCGCGCGCCATGCGCCCGAAGGACTCGATCAACAGATCAAACCGCTTCTGGCGGGCAAGCCGCCCCACGGCGGTCAGCATGCGCCCGTCGCTGCGGCGCGACAAAGACGCCGGAATGACGACAGGATTGGGAATTACTACAGCGTTCGGCGCCTCGCGCGCGGGATAGGCGTCGATGGCCCCTTGCGTCATCGCGACCATGGCGGCGGCGCGGGGAAAGACCGCGCCGCGCGCCATGCGCCAAAGCAGGTTGAAATGCTGGCGGTCGGGATTGTTCCGCTCGGAAATGATCACCGGCGTTTCCGGCGGCGCGGCCAGCAGTGAAATGATGTTGATCTTGGTCAGAAAACTGACGACGACGCAGGGACGCTCAGCGCGGATCAGCGCTGACAGGGCTTTGATCCGGGACAGGGTCCGCCCGACCGCCTGCAAGAAGGGCTGGCGCGCGGCGCCGTCGCCGAGGCGCTTGACCTTCACGCCCGGATCGAGCGGAAAATAGGTAGGCGCATCGGCGGCCTCAAAGCTCGCGATGGTGACGTCGGCGCCGTGACCGACCCAATAATTGCCGAGCGCTGTCGCGACCCGCTCTGCCCCGCCAGCGCCGAGCGCCGACAGCACCATCAGAACCTTGGTCTGGCGCGGAAAGGCGAGCGGCCACAAATCACCGGCCGGCTCAATTGCGGCGACGGGCATGGCTGTCATGCGCGCGCCGGCGCCCAAACCCGCCGGCCGTTTCCGGACAGGCCGATATTCCCCGGCGCGGCGCCGGCCATGGCCAGACCAAAATTCATTGGACACCCCTCTTTGCCGCATCCTTTGCATGGCAAAAAGAGGAGTCAATAGTCGCCGGTCACAGTCCGGCCTTTACTTCAAGTACTTGTGATACCAGCCGAGATAGCGCTCGAAGCGGTCCTTGTAAAAGCTTGGGCGGTCGATCGAATGGTCTTCGTCCGGATAAACGACAAGTCCGGTCGGCACGCCGCGGCGTTTGAGGATCTGGTAGATCTGCTCGGAATTGAGGATCGGCACGTTCCAGTCCTCGGCGCCGCCGATGACCAGCGTCGGGGTCGTCACCTCGTCGATCGAATTGAAGGGGCTGATCCTTTCCCAGATCGCGCGGTTCTCGCCCTCCCATGGAAGCCCCAGCTCGATCTCATATTCGCGCTGATAGATGTCGTGGCCGTAATTGGCGAGGTAGTTGAACTCGCTCGCGCCCGTCACCGCCGCGTCGAAGCGGTCCGTTTTGGTGACGACGTAATTCGTCAGGATGCCGCCATAAGACCAGCCCCCGACGCCGAGGCGTTGAGGATCAGCAAGGCCGATCGCGACCGCATGATCGACGCCCGCCATCACGTCGTCGAAATCCTTGTTTCCCCAGTCGGCGTAGATCGCCGCCGCGAAATTCGTTCCGTACCCAGTCGATCCGCGCGGATTGACCATGACGACGGCATAACCGTTCGCGGCGTAGAGCTGCGCGTAAGCGTCGAACGAGAAGTCGAATTGCGACGTCGGCCCGCCATGAATGCGCAAGATCGCAGGCGCCTTTTTCGCGCGTCCCGTCGTCGGGCGATAGAAAAACGCCTCGACACCGGTTCCGTCCCTGCTGTTGAACTTCGCCGTGAAGGGCTTTGCGAGCGTCACGTCCTTCAACGCCGCCTCGTTCGTTCTGGTGATTTGCGCGGGCGCGGCGCCGGACGAAACGAAGATTTCATCGGGAAGGTCGGCGCGACCGACTTGCGCCGCGACGACGCCTGACGGGTGAATGTCGAAATCGAACACGGCGAGTTCGCCGGCGATCACGTCGCGCCTCGCCCCGGTGTCGACATTGACGGCGACCAGCGGCTGCTCGCCGTCATTTTCGAAGGCCGCGTAAATCTCGCGTCCGTCCGGCGAAAAGCGCGGTTTGTAGAAAAACCGGTCGAGCGCCTCGGT
>DNZB01000183.1:4712-5504 GCA_003506635.1 Parvularcula sp. | reverse complement strand
GCGGCGATGACGAGCGCTTCGACGCCGTGCGCCGTGCGCAATCGGTCGCCAAGAGCGTTGAGGCGATCGGTTCGCCGCGCTGTCAGGATGAGATCGGCGCCGCGCGCGGCGAGCGCTTCGGCGAAGGCCTCGCCGATGCCGGCTGAGGCGCCGGTGACGAGCGCGGTGCGTCCTTTGAGGGTCATCAGACTCTGTCTCCGGATTTTTTGCGACGAAGCGTGCGCAGACAAGACGAGCGGCGTTGCAGGCGCGTTGAAGCGGATCGTCATCGTGACGTCGCATCAGCGATGATGCGGTCATCGGCTGATCCGCGGCGACGTGCAAACGGGCCGCGACATCAACCGGATCAGAGGGCGTCAAAAACTCGTGGAGAACAGCCATGAAGACGCGTCGCCTTCGTTTCCCGCTCGCCCTCGCCGCCGCCCTCGCCGGCCTTGCGACCGCGGCCAGCGCGGACGAAATCCATTTCCGCTTTCACGCCGACGATCTCACCAACCCCGCCGCGCTCTATGAACGCATGGCCGCCGCCGCCGCGAAAGCCTGCCAAACCCCCGGCCGCCGCAGCCTTTCGGTCGTTCGCGACGACAAGGCGTGCGCCGCCGATCTGCTCGATGATTTCGTCGCCGCCGCCGGCAGCGCCGCGCTCGCCGCCATCCACGCCGAGGAAACGGACGCGCGCGTCGCCGCCTTGCGCTAGTACGCCCGCCGGCGCGCGGACGAGGCGGCTTGCGCGCCGGCGAAAGCGGCGATCAGGACGAAGATCATCGCGAGATTGCCGGTCTGCGACGTGAT
>DNZB01000183.1:645-4448 GCA_003506635.1 Parvularcula sp. | reverse complement strand
GTGCGGCTGATGAGGATCGCGGCCGCCGCCGCCGCGCAGGCGAGGTAGATCGCCGTCATCGACGGCGGCGCGGCCACGGCGCGTTTTAGCCCCGCAGCGCCGAAGGCGGCGAGCATCGCGAGAAATGCGAGCGGCCCCGGAAAGCCGAAATCGAGCGCCAGCGACAGATAGTAATTGTCGATCGTCAGGGTTTGTCCCCAGAAACCAAGCACGCGCGAGGCCCGCCCCGCGCCATAGCCGAGCACCGGACGCTTCATCAGTTTGGGCCAGGCCTGTTCAATCTGGTCGAGGCGGGCCTGCGATGAATTCGACGCCGAAGCCCCGCCCGCGCCGCTGATGAGGCTGTAAGTTCCAGCGGCGATGATCGGCGAGGACAACAGGAGAAGCGCCGTCGCCAGCCCGAGAAGAGGGCGAAACCGCGCCGCGCGCGCGGCGGCGAAGAAGCGGACCGTAAAGACTGCCGCCATGAAGCCGAGCGCGATCACCATGCCGAGCGCGGCCCCGCGCGAATTGGTGGCGACAGCGCCAAGTATGATGACGAACAAGGCCGCGCCCCACAGCCATTTGACGCGCGGTTCCCCCGCGCGCGCGGCGAGCGCCAGCGCGAAGGGCGCGACGAAGGCCATATGCTCGCCGAGCGAAAGGGGATGCGTGTGCGAGGCTTGCGCGCGGAAAAATCCGTCGCGGATTTTTTGCAGCTGGACGTTCTGCAGCCAGGCCGCGTCGCCCTGGATGAGCGGCGACAGGACGATCGCCATCAGCCGCTGCGTCGCCATCTCCGCGACCGCGATCGCGGCGACGATCACGCCGCCGATCACGAACGCCTTGACGAGGCGCTCAAAATCGCGCGCGCGACGGCAATAGGTGAGAACTGCGCAGAACGGCAGCAGCCAGATCATCGTCTGGCGGAAGAACTCCGGGATTGCGAGCGCCCGTCCCTCCGCCAGCGGAAGACTCAGGAAGCCGAGGCCGAACAGTCCGAACGCGGACCATGAGACCCATCGGCTGCGCCGCACCGCGAACGAAAACTGCGCGCGCCGCCAGCGCGACACCGCCATGTCGTAAAGCCACATGGCGCTGACCGCATAAAGGACAAGGCGCGGCGGGGTGAGAATGGGCGCCGGGCCAAGCTTGACGAAGATGTAGACCGGCCACACGGCGAGGAGGACCGAGGCGATGAGGATGAGCGTGAAGGCGAGATCGCGCGGGACGGCGCGCGCTTCCGGCGCTTTCGCCCAGAGAACGGCGGCCGGCGGCAGCAGGAACAAGAAAGCGAGCGGCGGCAGGATGACCGCCGCCGCCGCGGCGAGCGCGACATAGAGCGTGAACGCCAGCCACCAGCCCGCCTTCGCAAGTCGGGCGGCCCAAGGGCGCGGCGCGGCGGCGGCGTAAGAAACCATGCCGGTCTTTTACAAGCGCGCCCGGCGCCAATTGGTTAAGGCGGCGGCCCGGCGCTGCGCCTCCGAACGGTTGCACGCGACTTGCAGCGCGCGATCGGTTAACGAGACCCGATCATGGACACCGCCGCTTTCATCGTCGTGCTTTTGACCTTCCTCGCGGTCCTCTTCTGGTATGTCGAAAACGAGATGAAGGGGTCGGACGGCGCGCACGGCCTTTTCGCCGTCCGGCAGGCGGAGAAACCGCGCAAGGCGCGCGCCGCGCGCCATGCCGGGGGGGCGCCGCGCTATCGCCCGCGCGCCGAACCTGCGCCCGCCGCCGCAGACGGCGGGATCGCTGACGGCGCGGCCCCGAAATACCGCCGCAAGGAGCGCGCCTGGGACCGGGCCGCCGCGCGCGACGAGGAATAACGCCGCGGACGTCAGCTCCCGCGCGGAACCGGCGTTCCGAACCGGCGCGCATAATAACGCGCGATCGCCCGCGCGCTGCCGAGATGGGCCCGGCCGTTCGCGACGGCGATTTCCGGAAAGTCCTGGTGCGGAGCATCCGCTGCAAGGACGAGCGTCGGGCAGTTCCACCGCCCCTCGCCCAGCAGCGCGACGAGGCCCTCGCGCGGATGCGCGATCTTTTCATAGCGGATGTCGAGCGCCTCGCGGATCGCCGGATAATAGCTGAGAAACCCCCAGAGTTCCGCGCATTCCGGGCAGAACTCGCGCCGGTCATTATCGAGGAACCCCGGCGGCAGGAGGAAGAGAATGTCGCGCATCATCGCCGCCGCGCGATTTCGCCGATGACCGCGCTGACCAGCGGCGCCGCCTCCTCGCTCAACGCGTCAAGATTATTCTGGCCCTTGTTCATCATCACCGAAATGACGAGGCCGTGCTCCGGATAGACCATGAAATACGACGTCGCGCCTTGCGCGGTCCCGTGATGGCTGTAGCGCGGCGTGACGATTGCGCCGCCATTAACCTCGCCCTTCGGATTGAAGCGCCAGCCGAGCGCATAGCCCTGCTCATTCTCAGACCCGTCGTTCAGCGCTTGCGGCGATATCAGGAGGTCGCGCGTCGGCTCGGAAAAGAGCGATGCCTCGATCATCGCCGCGCCAAGCCGCGTCATGTCGGACGGCGTCGACACCATGCCGCCCGATGGAAACTTGTTGGAGTTATCGACGGCGAAAGCGGGCTTGAAGCGGCCGTCCTCGATTTCATAAAAGCGGGCGAGCGCAGCGCGCGGCGCGCCGTCTTCGACGCCGGTCGCCGTCATGCCGAGCGGCGCCCACACCGCTTCTTCCATATACGTCTTGAAGCTCTTGCCGCTCGCCGCTTCGATGACGCCGCCAAGCGCGTTGTAGCCAAGGCTTGTATAGGCGAAGCCCTCTCCGGGCGCGAACAGGAGCGGCGATTTTTCAAAGCCGCGCAGCGTGTCGCGCTGCGGCCCTTGATAATGGGCGCGGTTGAGATGCTCCCAGACCGGGAAGCAGAGGCAAAGCCCGTAATTGCGAACCCCGCCGGTATGGCTCATCGCCTGGCGAATGGTGACGCCGGCGAGCGGCGGCGAAAGATCCGGCATATAGGCGGACAAGGGCGCGTCGAGATCGACGGCGCCTTTGTCGATCAGCACGCCCATTGCAACCGACGTGGCCGCCTTCGACGTGCTGCCGAGCCGATAGGCGGTCGAGGGACTCGCGGGCGTTTTCGCTTCGATGTCGGCATAGCCGCTAGCGCCCGCCCACACCGTCTCGCCATCGACAGAGATCGCGGCCGACAGCGAAGGCGCGTCAAGGGCGTCCTGCGCCTCAAGCAGCCAGCGGTCGAGCGCCGGCGCGACGGCGGACCATTCCTCCGCAGACTGACTATCAATGGCCGCGGCGGCGGCAGGCAGATCAGCCCAGCCGAAACGCCAGACGAAAATCGGTTCAAAAAGCTTGAACGCGAGCGCGCCGAACGCAATGGCGACGATGCCCCCTGCAATCTTTTTCACGGTTTTCCCTCAAGCCCCCTTGGCGCAGACGTGGGGTGGGGCGCTTCAGTTTCAAGCTGGTGCCATTGGGATTTCGATGAATCCGAACCGGTCGTCGCGCTCGACCGGCCATTGACAACTTTTGTATAATACGTATTATTTGAAGCGCAGAGGGTTGTTGTCATGGGTAAGGTCAGTTCTACCGAGTTCGTTCGGACGCCAGGTCAATTTCAGGATCAAGCGCAGCGCGAGCCCGTCATCATCATGAAGCACAACCGCGAACACGCGGTGATCCTCAGCGCCGAAGAATATCGCCGGCTGAAGCGCCGCGACCGGCTGGTATTCCGTGCGGGTGAACTATCCGACGCCGACATCGCCGCGATTCGGAAGGCGGCTGCTCCGGCGGGCGCTGCGGCTTTCGACGATGAAATGGATGAACGTTGAGT
>DNZB01000183.1:0-291 GCA_003506635.1 Parvularcula sp. | reverse complement strand
CGCCCTTGCGCGGTCCTTCTCGCGACGCGCGACGAAGAAGGCGACCTCAAGGTCATCGTGCTCCCCGTAACGCATGCCCGTCCGCTTGACACGGAGAGCGCCGTCGAAATCCCAGCAGCGACAAAGCGGCGCCTCGGCCTCGACGAGGACCAGTCGTGGATCGTCGTCACGGAATGCAACGTTTTCGCCTGGCCGGGACCGGACCTGCGCTTTGCGCGCGGGCAAGGCCCTGAAAGCGTCGCCTACGGATTATTGCCGGCGCGGCTGTTCGAGATGGTGCGCGAGCGGTTT
>DNZB01000046.1:3417-3572 GCA_003506635.1 Parvularcula sp. | reverse complement strand
TTGCCGCCGAACGGGCAGGGCTTCGCCGCCCTCCAGATGCTCAATATTCTGAAGAATGTTGATTTCTCGACCTTGCCGCGCGGCGGGGCGGAGGCGTTTCATTACATGGTGGAGGCGAAGCGCCTCGCCTTTGAGGATGTCGCCCGCTATTACGC
>DNZB01000046.1:0-3163 GCA_003506635.1 Parvularcula sp. | reverse complement strand
GTCGCCCGCTATTACGCCGATCCTCAGTTCACGGATGTTCCAGTCGAATGGCTGTTGTCGGAAGAATACGGGAAAGAACGCTTCGCGCTCATCGATCCGAAACAAGCGATGGCCGCCCCCTCCCCCGGCGTCGCGCCGAAACTCGAAGGGCCGGGCGACACGACCTATTTCACCGTCGCCGACAAGGACGGCATGATGGTCTCATTGATCCAGTCAAATTTCCGCGGCATGGGCTCGGGCCTCGTCGCCGACGGATTGGGCTTCATGTTCCAGGACCGCGGCGAGCTTTTTAATCTCGACGCGGAACATCCGAACGCCTACGCCCCCGGAAAACGCCCCTTCCAGACGATCATCCCCGCCTTCGTGATGAAGGACGGCGCGCCCTTCATGTCCTTCGGCCTCATGGGCGGCGGCATGCAGCCGCAAGGCCATGTGCAGGTGATCGTCAACATGATCGACTATGGCATGAACGTGCAGGAAGCCGGCGACGCTGCGCGCTTTCACCATGACGGCGGGCGCGAGCCGACCGGCGTCGACGGCGACGCCTTGGGCCTCTTGCAGCTTGAACCCGGCGTCCCCGCAGATACGGTCGCAAAGCTGAAAGCCATGGGCCACAAGACCGAAATCGTCGCCGACGGCGTCGTCTTCGGCGGCTATCAGGCGATCATGCGCGATCCGGAAACGGGCGTTTACACAGGCGCGACGGAGATGCGCAAAGACGGCACGGTCGCGGGCTATTGAGGGGCCGCCCGGCTCGGCCGAAGGCGCCGACCGCTCGAATTTCCAGACGCCCGGCCCACATCCTTGTGGACTTGTTGAGCCGCAGGAGGACGAAACGGGCTCAGGAGGCCGGTCGGCGCGGGCCTAATTTTCCGCCCTGCGGTCATGGCAAGCTGCCGAATCGGGCGGCGAAAACTGATGCCAAAACGCAAATAATCGTTGCCCCCCCGAAATCCCTCCAATTTTTTGTCCGCCAGAAGAAAGGGAGAACTTCGGTGACCCTCAATTCTATTGCGAGATTTGCGGCGCATCTGTCTTTCTCGGACGGATTACTAACTGGAGCGCCGGCATATGCCAGTTGCCTGCCGAACTGTCCTGACGAGATTCTCGTCACTGGTGAGAAATGGAGTCCATATGAGTTTGGGTTTTGGGTGATGAATATTTTCTACGCCGGCGGCGTCAATGGCGGCGGAAGCGGTCCTTTCTTGCAGGAGGCGTCTTTTCTTGAAGATCTTGGTCCCGAAGATGCGCCTTTCGTCGTTCAACAACGACATCGAATTGATCTCGATGATGACGGCGCCGCTGACGTGACGTTCAGCGCGAATTTTGTCGTCTATGGTCTTGACGAAGATACAAACGCGATTCCAGATAAATGGGAGAGCTTGATCGAGACGCACAGGGCGTGGCCGTTCTAATTCGAAGATCGATCGCGCGCCAATGAATGGCGGGCTTCGGCTGACCTGCGAACCGTCATCTTCGATCGCCGCCGACCACGTGATGAACAACAAATTTCCTCAAGCAGCATGTCAGGCGCTGGCGGTTTTGCTTTCGCTCTTGCTTGCGGACCGGGCGCGGGCGGCGCCGGTCCCTGGCCTTGAATGCCGACGGTATGAACAATTTACATGGCGGCAAGTTCAAGAAGGCGACGATCCCTGGGCGAGGCGGCGCCGGTTGTTTGTCGATGGAGGAAAGGAGGATCTGCTGGTTCCCGGAATCGACGTCGACGAGCAGGAGGTCGCGCGCATTTATTCGGAATTCGAGTTCGGGAATAACCTTGAAGCGCTCAATCGCGCGCAAAAGTGGCTAGATGAAAATTCGGGCGCGGATAATTTGTCCGCCTACAGCGTTACAAACCTGATGATGCGCGCCGCGCGTCTTCTTTCCAAAGACGACATCGCCGTCAATGCGGCGGAACAGCAGCTTCGCATCGTCCAATCTTCGCCATCGTCGAGTCAGCAGACGCTGCGCGCGCGTGAGTTTGACCTGGCGGTGATGAAACTTCCGAAGCTGAAAGCCCAACCCGGCGGCGTGCTGATTGAGGCAAAAACCACGGTGCACGGCGCTACTTCGATTCCAGTTTCGATAGGCGGTGAAGAGATCGACGCGGTAATCGATACCGGCGCCGAATTCTCAGCCATCCCCTCTGATCTGGCCGTAAAATTCGGTTTCAAAATCATCGAGGGCCTTAAAGTTCCGTACCAGCCAATTTTCGCCAAGCCGTATAACGCTTCTGTTGCAATAGCGCCGACGATGCATATCGGCGACTTGCAGGTTGACAACGCAAAATTCATTTTGGCCGACGCCAACAAGGACAATCTTCGCAATTCACATTTCGTTCTTGGTCTGCAATTTATTGAACAGTTCGGTCGTCTGGCGTTTCTGGACCACGGCGCAAGCGTCGCCCTCGGTGACGCCGCGCCGGATGTTTCGTGCTTGGGCGGTTCCGGTCAACTCTTTCGCCACAATGACGGGATCGGCCTTTCCGTGGCGTTGGACGGCAACCTGGCGCCCGCGCATTACGATACCGCCTTTGGCGAATCCGCTGTCCACGTCGCCCCCTTGTCGTTTTATGCGCCGGACCGGCGTATTCGGAAGTTTCCGCAAGGTCCCGGAAAAATCGGCCTGTCGCCATTGGTTGTCGGCCAATTTCGTGAGTTTGAGTTCGAAATGGATGGCAAGCCGGTCAAGGAAAGGCGTGTGCTGGTTTTCAGATCACGGACGCTTCGCGCAAACTCGATTTTCCGCTTATCGTTGGCGGAATTACTACGCGGAGGTTCGATGTGATCGCGCTCGACTTCACCACCATGCGTTATGCGGCTGTCAAAGTTCGCGACGCTCGGACAGGGGCCTGCTTGGCCGCTCCGTCAAAGCGGGCGCAAAAAGACTGATCAAGGAAAATCCCTCACCGCACGATGCGCGAGGGGGATCATGTCCGGAACGCCGCCTTCCCGGCTTCGCCGCGCCCAGCAAAGACGTGGGCCCGGCGCTGAATACTTGAATAGCGACAACGGATTAAGCGTCGCGACGGCTTGACCCGGCGCCGCAACGCTTCGAATGTCCGGCGCGAAAAGCGGGGGGGCGCGCCGATGAACCTGTTTGAGGAGCTGAAGCGGCGGCACGTCTTTCGTGTGGCCGGGGTCTACGCCGTCGCCGGCTGGCTGCT
>DNZB01000344.1 GCA_003506635.1 Parvularcula sp. | reverse complement strand
GCGCCAGCCTTTGGCGCGAAGATCACAGGCAGGACAAACGCCGCAGCCATAGCCCCAGTCGTGCCGGGTCTCGTGATCGCCGAGATAGCAGGAATGCGAATGCTCTACGATGAGATCGACAAGCGGCGCCCCGCCGATCCTTTCCGCCAGGCGCCAGCTCGCCGCCTTTGACAACGCCATCAACGGCACTTCAAGGGTCAGGTCGCAGTCCATGCCAAGTCGCAGCGCGGTCATCTGCGCGTCGAGCGTTTCCTGCCGACAATCCGGATAGCCGGAGAAATCCGTCTCGCACATGCCGCCGACAAGGACGCCGATGCTCCGCCCATAGGCGACGGCCGCCGCCATCGTCAGAAAGATGAGATTGCGCCCCGGCACGAAAGTCGTTGGAAGACCGTCCGCGCCTGTCGCAATCGCTGTCTTGCGCGTCAGCGCCGTGTCGCTGATCGCGCCGAGCGACTGCAAGTCAAGCCGGTGATCGGCGCCGATCCTATCGCGCCAGTCGGATCGCAGCGCCCGCACCGCGCCAAGCACGTCAAGACGGGTCGTCAGTTCGACCGCGTGCCTCTGGCCGTAATCGAGCACAACGGTTTCAACACGCGCATAGCGCGACAGCGCCCAGGCGAGTGCGATCGAGGAATCTTGTCCGCCCGAAAAAAGGACGAGCGCGGCGTTGGGGTCGAGCTTTCGCATGGGTGCTTTGCTAGAAAACCATCGCGATAAGAGCCGATCGCCGGAGGCGCAACATGGGTGAAGTGATCTTTCTATATGTTACAGCGCCGGGTGAAGCCGCGATTACGGCTATGGCCGACACGCTGGTGACCGAGGGGCTCGCGGCGTGCGTCAATATCTTGCCGCGCATCCGGTCGGTCTACCGGTGGAAGGGCGCGATCGAACGCAGCGAAGAAGCGGCGATGATCGTCAAGACGACCGAGGCGCTGGCGGACAAGGCGCGTCGGCGCCTTGAACACCTTCACCCATATGAAACACCTGTCATCGCCGCGTTCAGCGTCGTGGCGGCGCGCTCGGGCGGAGGATTCCTGAACTGGATGGCGTGCGAGCTTTCGGAAACCATTTCTTAACGAACCACCCGTATAAGTTGTGTTGTTGTCAGGGCGCAATCGTCTCCAGCCGACCCGGTTTCTGCTTCCCCTCACCAGCCAGCACCCGGGAGCGCCTCGACGACCACCGCTGACGTCAGCATCCGCAATTCCCCATCGCGGCTGGCGTCACGGGAGATTGGGAACCGCCTGCTCCAGGGTTTCAGCCCGGCGCGGCGGTTCCCGGTCTGCCCGGGCGAGGGCCCACGTCGCGATGTCGGCGAGCGGCGCTGCGCGCGCCGTGTCCGCCAACAGAAGATGCCAGCCGTCTTCATAGACACGCGTTTCGACCTCGCCCGACAGACGCTTCGCCGCTTTCCTGATTTTCTTGACCGGAATGATGTCGTCTCTCGCGCCGTAAACGACGAGGAAGTCTCCGGCGATTTCATCGGAAGCGTCCCACCCCTCGCCCATCATCCGCACAACGCCAAGCACCGCGTCGAGCCGGGTGTCTTTGACGACATTGGGGTCTTCATACATCGCACGCAGGAAATCGATATTGTCTGAAGCCTGGCGCCCGGCGCTTTCCCCGGTGAGCGTTTTTCCAGGCGCGACGCAAGCGGCGAGGTTCAGCGTCGCGCGGTAGAGAAGCGGCATCTGCGCGCCGCCCCAGACGCCCGGCGCGGCAAGAATGATTCCGTCGGCGTCGAGCGCTTCGTCCTTGTGCGCCGCCATGACGACAGCCGCGCCCATCGAATGGCCCATGACGAAAAGAGGGGTATATGGATGATCGCGCCTGATCGCCGCTATGAAGGCGCGCAAATCTTCCTTCATGGCAGGCGCGCCCGCCCAGCGGCCCTGATTCGGCGAGCGGCCGAAGCCGCGCTGATCGTAGGCGTAGGTGGTGATGCCGCGTTCGGCCCAATAAGGCGCGGCGAGGCTGAAGGCGCCCGCGTAATCGTTCATTCCATGCACGGCGGCGATGATCGCCGCAGGCTCCTTGGCTCGCCAGACCGTCAGCCCAAGGCGCGCGCCGTCACGCGCGACGAACAAATCGTTTTCAAGCCGCGCTTGCCCGCTCGCGGGCGCCGCCGCGGGAAACGAGACGCAGCCCTGTAAGGCGAGCGCCAGCGCCGCCAGCAGACTATTCCGCCGCGCGCTCCACGGTCTCAAGCGCGGCGAGGCCGTCGAGGAAAGCCTTTCGCGTCGAAGGCGGAAGGCGCTGAAGGAGAGAGTCTTCATATCTTAACGCGATGGCGGCGATGCGTTCAAAGAGGGTCTCGCCTTTTGCGGTCAGCTTCAAGGTCGAAACGCGCCTGTCGCGGCGCTGCTCCCTTTCGATAAGGCCCTTGCGTTCGAGGGCGGCGACCGCGCGGCTTACCGCCATCTTGTCCATCGGCGTCACCGCGACGACGTCGCGCGCGGCGACCGACGGCGCTTGAGCGACGGCGGCCATCACGCGCCACTCAGGGATCGATATTCCCTCATTTCGGTAGGCAGCTCCCAGCGCTTCGCTCATCCGCCGGCCGAGCGCGACGATGCGATAGGGGGTGAAGGCGTCGAGTTTGAGACGCGGCGCGCTCACGGCCTCATGCCTTCAAGACGCCCCGGCGAATCTGGTCTTCTTCGATCGACTCGAACAGCGCCTTGAAATTTCCTTCGCCGAACCCTTCGTTCCCCTTGCGCTCGATGATCTCGAAAAAGATCGGCCCGATGGCGTCCTGCGTGAATATCTGAAGGAGCAGCCCCTGGCCTTGCGTCGGGGCGCCGTCGATCAGAATGCTGTTACGCTGCAGACGCGCCAGATCCTCGCCATGCGCGCCGACGCGCGCGGCGACGCGCTCATAATAGCTCGCCGGCGTCGACTGGAACGGTACGCCGCGGCGGCGCAGTTCCTCGACCGTGTTGTAAATATCGCCCGTTCCGAGTGCGATGTGCTGAATGCCCTCGCCATTATAGCGCGCGATGAATTCCTCAATCTGCGATTTGTCGTCCTGGCTCTCGTTAAGCGGGATGCGGATTTTCCCGCATGGACTCGTCATCGCCTTCGAGACGAGGCCGGTCAACTTTCCTTCGATGTCAAAATAGCGGATCTCGCGAAAATTGAAGATGCGCTCGTAATAGTCCGCCCACAGCGCCATGTTGCCGCGGCGGAGATTGTGCGTCAGGTGATCGAGATAGGCGAGTCCCGCCGAATTTTTTCCGCGATCGGCGCCGGCAATCGGTTCGAAATCGACATCGTAAATCGTCCGCGCGCCGTAGCGGTCGACGAGATAGACATTAAGCCCGCCAATACCTTCGATTCCCGGAATGTTGAGCTCCATCGGGCCGGCTTTGGCTTCGATAGGCCGCGCCCCTCGGCGGATCGCCTCTCGATGGGCGCGCGCCGCATCCTTGACGCGGAAGGCCATCGCATTGGCGCCGGCGCCGTGCTGGTTGCGGAAAGCGCCAGGCTGGCCCGCCGTCTCTCGATTGAGGAGAAAGTTGATGTCGCCCTGCGCATAGTGGACGACGTCTTTCGACCGATGCCG
>DNZB01000175.1:9186-9644 GCA_003506635.1 Parvularcula sp. | reverse complement strand
GTGCCGACCCCGGCATCGACCAGCACCGGCACGCCGGCGCCCTCGACGATCAGGCGGATCGTGACCCGGTTCTGGATCCCCAGCCCCGAACCGATCGGCGCGCCCAGCGGCATCACCGCAACCGCGCCGGCCTCCTCGAGCTGCTTCGCCGCGATCGGGTCGTCGGCGCAATAGACCATCGGCAGGAAGCCTTCCTTTGCCAGCACCTCGGTCGCCTTCAGCGTTTCGCGCATGTCGGGATAGAGCGTGCGCGCCTCGCCCAGCACCTCGAGCTTGACCAGGTCCCAGCCGCCGGCCTCGCGCGCCAGCCGCAGCGTGCGGATCGCCTCCTCGCCGGTGAAGCAGCCCGCGGTGTTCGGCAGATAAACGAATTTCTTCGGATCGAGATGATCGGTCAGCATCGGCTTTGAGCGGTCGGAGAGGTTCACCCGCCGCACCGCGACCGTCACCATCTCCGC
>DNZB01000175.1:6685-8867 GCA_003506635.1 Parvularcula sp. | reverse complement strand
GTGCCGACGATCAAACGCGATGAAAACGCGCGTCCGGCGATAAGGAGGTCCCGCGCCATCAGCCGCCCCCGACAAAATGGACGATCTCGATCACATCGCCCTCGCCGAGCGCCGTCGCCGCATAGGCGGACTTCGGCACGATCGAAAGGTTCCGCTCGACGCCGAGCCGGCGCCCGTCAAGCTCCAGCGCATCAAGAAGCGCGGCGACGGTCAGGCCCTCCTTGAGGTCGCGAGGCTCGCCATTGATGATGAGACGCATGGGCCGGTTTGCACTATCGAAACGAACGCTGTTGTATGTGTCGGCTGCGGGGCGCCTTTGCAAGACCGCCCGCCGCCCGAGCCGATGGCAAGCATGCTGATCTTTGTTCTGAACGGCCCCAATCTCAACCTCCTCGGCGCGCGTGAGCCCGCGATTTATGGGACCGCGACGCTCGACGACCTGAAGCGTTCGGTCGCGGCGCGCGCCGCGGCGCTCGGCCTTACAGCAGACTTCCGGCAGTCGAATCATGAGGGCGTCCTGATCGACTGGATTCAGGAGGCGCGGGAGAAAGCCGCAGGCCTCATCATCAATCCGGGCGCTTACACCCATAGCTCCGTCGCGATCCATGACGCGCTGAAGGCGCTCGCCTGCCCGACGATCGAGGTGCATCTTTCGAACATCCATGCCCGCGAGGCGTTCCGGCGGCATTCCTTTGTGAGCCCGGCGGCAAGCGGCGTTATCTGCGGCCTTGGGGCCCATGGCTATCTCGCCGCGCTTGACGCCCTTAAAGGGCTCCTCGACAAGGGGCCGAAAGGCTGAACAGGGATCGCCGCCTGACATGAGTTCATTGAAGCCGAACAACGCGGAGGCCGCGTGGATCCGCGAGCTTGCCGCCATTCTCGACCAGACGGGTCTCACCGAAATCGAGATCCAGAAGCCGGACATGCGCGTGCGCGTGTCGCGGTCGGGCCCTGCCGCGACGATCGCTTATGCGCCCGCGGCGGCCGCGCCAGCTGCTGCGCCGGCGCCGG
The DNA here is from genome assembly GCA_003506635.1 of Parvularcula sp. Lineage (GTDB taxonomy): Bacteria > Pseudomonadota > Alphaproteobacteria > Caulobacterales > Parvularculaceae > Amphiplicatus. The sequence continues at coordinate 7,856 of DNZB01000175.1, read as the reverse complement.
CGCAAAGGCCGCCAGCGGCGGCGGACGCAAGGCCTTCAGGCCCGCCGGCAGGCGCCGTGACCTCGCCGATGGTCGGCACCGTCTACCTCTCGCCATCGCCCGGTTCTGATACTTTCGTCAAAGTCGGCGACAAGGTCGCGCAAGGCCAGACGCTGATGATCGTCGAGGCGATGAAGACGATGAACCCGATCGCCGCGCCGCGCGCCGGCGCCGTCCGGCAAATCCTCGTCCGCGACGCCCAGCCGGTCGAATACGGCGAAGCGCTGATCGTGATCGAGTAGCGCCCCATGTTCTCGAAGGTCCTGATCGCCAATCGCGGAGAGATCGCACTTCGCGTGCATCGCGCGTGCAAGGAGCTGGGGGTCGCGACCGTCGCGATCCATTCGACCGCCGACGCCGACGCGCTGCACGTCAAGCTCGCCGACGAGAGCGTGTGCATCGGCCCGCCGCCGCCGAAAGACAGCTATCTCAACATCCCGGCGATCATCTCGGCCGCCGAAATCACCAACGCCGACGCGATCCATCCGGGCTACGGCTTCCTGTCGGAGAACGCGCGCTTCGCCGAGATCGTCACCGCCCACAACATCACCTTCATCGGCCCGACGCCCGAACACATCCGCGTCATGGGCGACAAGATCGCGGCGAAGGAAGCAGCAGGAAGCGCCGGAATTCCGCTCGTCCCGGGCAGCAAGGGCGCGCTTGCATCGATCGAGGATGCGCGCCGGGCCGCCGACGAAATCGGTTTTCCGGTGCTGGTGAAAGCCGCGGCGGGCGGCGGCGGGCGCGGCATGAAGGTCGCGAAGACGCCGGAGGCGCTCGCCGAAGCGGTCGCGACCGCGAAAGCGGAAGCCAAGGCGGCGTTCGGCGACGACAGCGTCTATCTCGAAAAATATCTCGAACGCCCGCGTCATATCGAGATCCAGATCATCGCCGACAAATTCGGCAATGTCGTCCAGCTCGGCGAGCGCGATTGTTCGCTGCAGCGCCGCCACCAGAAGGTGCTGGAAGAAGCGCTCTCGCCCGCGCTGACCGCAAAGGAACGCAAGGAAATCGGCGACATCGCGCGAAACGCCATCGCCAGGCTCGGCTATCTCGGCGCCGGCACCATCGAGTTCCTTTATGAGAACGGGCGCTTCTATTTCATCGAAATGAACACCCGCATCCAGGTCGA
>DNZB01000175.1:2361-6441 GCA_003506635.1 Parvularcula sp. | reverse complement strand
ACCCGCATCCAGGTCGAGCACCCCGTTACGGAGCTTGTGACGCGCACCGACCTCATCCGCGAGCAGATCCGCGTCGCAGCCGGCATGCCGTTGTCGTTCAGGCAGGAAGACATCGTCTTCCAGGGCCACGCGATCGAATGCCGGATCAACGCGGAAAACCCGAAGACCTTTCGCCCGTCGCCGGGCGAGATCACCTACTTCCACGCGCCGGGCGGCCCCGGCGTCAGGTTCGACAGCGCGATCTACACCGGCTATCGCATCCCGCCCTATTACGACTCGATGGTCGGCAAGCTGATCGTTTTCGGCGATGATCGCGATCACTGCATCCGCCGCCTCAAGCGCTGCCTCGCCGAAATGGCGCTCAACGGCGTCGAAACGACGCTTCCCTTGTTCCGGGATCTGATCGAACAGCCGGAGTTCCTGTCCGGCGACTATCACATCCACTGGCTGGAAGAGTGGCTCGCGCGGGAGGCCGCCGCGCCTTGAGCGGCTCAATGCGCGGCGAATTCCGCCGCGATGATCAGTTCCACCTCGTCGCCGACGAAGCCGTCCCACTGGGTCAGCCCGAATGCGCGCCGCGAAAGGGTCGCGGTCGCGGAAAAGCCGGCGCGCCGGTCATTCGTCAGGGGCGAGACGCCGCTTCCGATGAACGCAGCGTGCAGCGTTATCGGCCGGCTGACGCCCTTGATCGTCAGGACGCCGTCGAGATCGGCGGCGCGCGCGCCGGTCAGCGTCACGCGCCGGCTTTCGAAAAGGATGTCCGGCCAGGAGGCCGCGTCAAACATCTCGCCGCCGCGTAATTTCTCGTCGAGCGCATCGCTCGGCGTGTCGATGCTCGCCGCCGCGACGCGTACCGCCGTCTCGCTCCGCTCCGGATTGTCCGCATCAAGCGCGAGACGGCCGGAGATTTCCGTGAACCGGCCGTAATAGGTCGAAAATCCGAAATGATTGACCGCGAAGATGACGGTCGAATGCGCCGGATCGATTTCATAATCGCCGGGCCTTACCTTCAGCGCGTCGGCGTTGACAGGATAAAGTACACGCGCCGCGCTCGCGCAGGACGCGCACGACAGCAGCGCCGCCGCAACAAGACTTGCGTTCGACCGGCTCGTCATGGAAGCGCGCCTTGAGATTGGGAAGCGGACGGAAAGCCGGAGCGGAACGGCGGCATGTAGGCCAGCGCCGGCGCTTCGCGGGCGACGCCCTCAAAGGGCTCGGTCGCGGTCAGCGCGGCCTCGATTTCATACCGGGACCCGCCGAGCGCCCTTGCGATGATCGCCGCGCGCTCGATCAGCAGCCGGCCGAGCGCGTCGTCCGGGGCGGCGGCGGCGGCGATCTTTGCGGCGACGGCGGCCGCCTGGCGGCGGTCCGCCGCCGCGCCGCCGGCGAGAAACCGGAGATATTCATAGTTGATCGCGATGTTGTCCGGATCGAGCCGCAGCGCCGCTGAAAACCCGCGCGCCGCCTCCGCGCGGCTTGCGCCGAGCGCCACGCGCACGAGGCCGGCCTCGCGCGAGACATTGGAATGCCAGCCGGCAAGCCCGGCATGGGCAAGACCGCTGTCAGGAAAGCGCGACAGGGTTTCGGCGAAGAACCGCCTGGCGCGCAAGGCCGCGGCGCGGCTGCGAAGGCGCTTGGCTTCAAACGCGAGCCCGACCGCATAACTCAAGTAGGGCGCGACGTCGCCATCGCCCGCCTCGATTGCGCGCGCGCAATCGTCAAGCGCGGCATGAAGCGACTTCACCCGCGTTTCGCCGCGCTCAAAGAATGAGCCGATGACGAGGCCCGCCTCACAGGCGCGCGCCGCGCCTTCCGCCGTCATCGCGGCGCGTCCGAGCGCTCTTGCCGCGGCGAAATCGCCGTCGGCGTAAGCCCCCGCGCCGGCGTCAGCGGCGGCGGCCGCCCGACCGGCGGCGAACACCATCATGACGACGAGGAAAATCGCCGGGGCGCGCATGCTGAACCCTCTCGCCCGCGCAAAATACCCCATCCGCGCGGCGCCGGCGAGTGAATTCCCGTTGATCAGCGCCCGCCAATCGCCGGATGATCGCCGTCATGCCCCGCGACGCCGCCGCCCGCATCGACCCTGAAGAGCTTTTGAAGGCCTATACGCTCGGGTTTTTTCCGATGGCGAGGACGCGCTTTGACGAGCATGCCTTGTGGGTGATGCCGGAGATGCGCGGCGTGCTGCCGCTCAATGAAGCGCGAGCGCCCAAAAGGCTGCTTCGGACGCTGAGGGCCGAACCCTACGAAGTGACGATCGACGCCGCTTTCGCCGAGGTCATCGCCGCCTGCGCGAAGCCGACGAAGTCGCGCGAGGACACCTGGATCAATCATGCGATCGAAGAGGCGTTCATGGCGCTGCACGCGGCGGGCTTCGCCCATAGCGTCGAGTGCCGGCGCGAGGGAAAGCTTGTCGGCGGACTTTACGGCCTCGCGCTCGGCGAAATCTTCTGCGGGGAAAGCATGTTCTCGACGGCGCGCGACGCTTCGAAAATCGCCATGCTGCATCTGATCGCGCGGCTGAAGCACGCCGGCTTCAAGCTGCTCGACACGCAATTCCACACTGACCATCTGGCGCAGTTCGGCGTGCGCGAATGCCCCAACGCCGACTATCAGGAAATGCTGAAAACGATGCTTGCGCGCCGGCCGGACTTCCGAAAGGCGCCGCTTCAGCTGTCCGCCTTGACGGTTTTGCAGTCGATCACCCAGACGTCATAGACCGGATGCTGAAGCGCGCTCAGCGCCGGGCTTGACGCGAACATCCAGCCTGAAAAGACCGTGTTCGACGGCAATTGCGCCGCGGCGGCGGGCGCGGCCGGAGAAATCGCGCCGCCATGGCTTTCAGCAGCCGGCGCCGGCTCGCTTTTCACCTTGGCGGAATTCTTCTTCGGTTCGGGAATTTTGAGGTTCGAGGCGGGCGCCGGCGCCTGGTCCGCGATTTCGATGAACGCCGTCGTCTCCGGAAATTCTTCCGGCGGGCGCTTGTCGCATGTGCGCGCGGTGATCGTCAGTGTGCCGAAGGTCGCCGTCCCGTCCATCGGAATTTCGATGTCCGTGTATTTCGCGATGATCTTGTCGAGCGCGCGCAGCGTCACCGACACGGGCTTTCGCTTGTCGACCGCTTCGAGATTGGGAAAGTCGCCGTCAGCCGCGCCTTGCGACAGCTCGTCCAGTTCGCTCGGACCCGGCGGCGCGCCGGGATCGCCGGGCGCCGGAGCCGGCTGACCGGGCGCGAGGATGTCGTCGAGCGCCGGGTCGGCGGTCTGCGCCATCGCGCCGCCCGCGGCGAACGCCGCCGCGATCAGAATGACAGGCCTCATAATCCGTCTCCGGAGGGTTCGGTCTCTTGCGCCGGGGCCGGCGAATCCGTCCCGCCTTTCGCCGCGTTCGACGAAAACGCCTGCATCGCGAGGCCGAGAAGATCAACCGAGCCTTGCGTAATCGAAATCGTATCGCCGGCCGCCAGCATCACGTCGCTGCCGCCGGGTTCAAGCGCGACATGCGCGCCGCCGAGCACGCCGTCAGAAACGATCTTCGCCGCGGTGTCGTCCGGCAATTGGACGCTGGACGAAACGCTGAGCGTCACACGCGCTTCATAGGTTTGCGGGTCAAGCGCGCTCGACGAAACCGCGCCGACTTTGACCCCGGCGATCCGCACCTCAGAGCCGACCGTCACGCCGTCGACGCGCCCGAACACGGCGTTCAATGGATAGGTGCGCGCCGTGTCGCCGCGCCCGCTGACGCCGTAGGCGTAATAGAGAAATCCCGCAGCGACGCCGATCACCCCGACGCCGACGATTGATTCGAAAAAGCCGCCTCTCGCCATGATCCGTCCTCTGATTTCGCCGCTCAGACCTTCTCCGGCGCATCGGGCGACCACGCCTCATAGCCGGCCGGAACGCCGCTCGCCGATCTGGCGAGGCTTCCCGGCGGACGATAGGCGAGCGGCGTGCCCGTCATATTGGGCACATGGTCTTGCTCGAAAGCGCGGCGTTTCAAGGGCGCGGCCGTCGGCGGCTCCTCGAAGGTGTGGTGCAGCCAGCCATGCCAGTCGGGCGTCACCCGGCTTGCTTCCGC
>DNZB01000175.1:0-2043 GCA_003506635.1 Parvularcula sp. | reverse complement strand
CCGGTTTCCTCGAAATAGCGGTTGCCTTGCTCATCCGTGCCGACGAGGCGCGCGCCCTTCCGCCACAGCGAGAAAGAGGTGCCGTAGGTCGTCGTGTCCCACCAGGCGAAAAGTTGCTTCAGCATGCTTCCCTTTTGACTTCCTCCAACAGCGCCGCGCGGCGGGCGAGGCCCTCCGGACCGAACATCCGCTCGCGATCCGCCGCCGAATAGTACTCCAGATAGGCCTCCGCGCCGGCCGGCAATACCACCCAAGGCTGCTTTGTGGACGTAAATATATGGACATCCGGCGGCGCAAGCGACGGGTCATCTAGCGATCCGGCCCTCACAAACGCGAGTTTGGCGCCAAGCGTGGCGTAATGGCTCCAGAGCGCTACCCGGCAGGTCGGGCAGCGGGCGATGTTCTGGCCCTTGCCGCTTGCCGACGGGGTCAGGACCATTTCCGGGGCGTCGCCTTCGACCTGCAAACGTCGGGTCTCGATCATGGCGTTAACCGCAAATGCCGAGCCGGACTCGCGCTGGCACCAGCTACAATGGCAGCAATGGGTGAAGATCGGCCGCGAAAGCAGCAAATAGCGTATCGCCCGGCAATCGCAGCGGCCCGTCGCAAAAGTCCCGGTCATCCGCCCTCCCATGGCCGCCGCCACCTGGCGGATCGCCTCCCCAACCGTTTAATAGCGCCGTTCGCCGCGCCGCGCCAACGCGCCGCAATCCTTCGAAAACAGCTTTGGAAATCAGCGGGTTCACGATTGGTTGCGAGACACTGAGAACATTGAGAAGAGGACCGGCTGCCGATACGATAGGAAGGGTAGGAAAGGTCTCGTCGCCTGATGCGCTTTGACCGCCATTTTTCGACCGCCAGGGGCGGCGCTTACGCCGGCGTCCGGTTCCGCCGCGCCGATAGCGCACTCAAAACCGCGTCGGGCGAGGTCTTGCATTCGGTCGAAGACGTCGAGGTCCCGGCCGAATGGAGCCAGACCGCGGCGGACATTCTTGTGCAGAAATATTTCCGACGGGCGGGCGTTCCGGCCGCGACAAGGCGCGTCGCCGAAAAGGGCGTCCCCGACTTTCTGCAGCGGTCGGTCCCCGATGTCGCAGCGCTTGCAAAGCTTCCCGCCGACAAGCGCTACGGCCCCGAGACGAGCGCGCGGCAGGTCTTCGACCGCCTCGCGGGCGCGTGGGGATATTGGGGCTGGAAGGCGGGCCTTTTCGCCGCGCCTGACGAGGCGGAAATCTTCGTCGATGAAATGAAGGCGATGCTCGCCCGCCAGATCGGCGCGCCGAATTCGCCGCAATGGTTCAACACCGGACTGCACTGGGCCTATGGGGTCGAGGGCGAGAGCCATGGCCATTTCTACGTCGATCCCGCGACGAACGCCGTCGTTGAATCCTACAACGCCTATGAACGGCCGCAGCCGCACGCCTGCTTCATCCAGTCGGTCGAGGACAATCTTGTCGGCGACGGCGGCATCATGGACCTCTGGGCGCGCGAGGCGCGTCTGTTCAAATTCGGTTCCGGCGCGGGCGCGAATTTTTCTGCGATCCGCGGCGCGGGCGAGGCTTTATCGGGCGGCGGCAAAAGCTCCGGCCTGATGAGCTTTCTGAAGGTCGGCGACGCCGCCGCGGGCGCAGTGAAATCGGGCGGCGTCACCCGGCGCGCGGCGAAGATGGTCGTCGTCGACGGCGATCACCCGGACATTGAAGACTTCATCCGCTGGAAAGCGGTCGAGGAGGAAAAGGTCGCCGCGCTCGTCGCCGGCAGCCGCGCCCTCGCCTGCCACATTCCGAAAATAATCGCCGCCTGTTGGTCAATCGAGGGCGAGGATCGCTGCGACCCGCGCCGGAACGAGGCGCTGAAAGCCGCGGTCAAGGCCGCCAAGAGAGATTTCGTCGCTGAACCCTCAATCCGCCGCGCGATCGAACTTGCGCGCGACGGCGCCCGATCGGCGCATGTCGACCGCTACGATCTGGACTGGGACGGCGAGGCCTATCGCACCGTCAGCGGGCAGAACTCCAATAATTCCGTCCGGCTCACCGACGCCTT
>DNZB01000176.1 GCA_003506635.1 Parvularcula sp. | reverse complement strand
GCGGGCGTCACCGTCGCCTATGACGGCGAAAGCCCCGCCTCGATCTTCACCGTGCGCGTCGACGGCGCGCTCGAATTCGCGACAGATCGCGACACATTTCTCGAAGTCGACACGCTGATCGTCACCGATGCGGGCGCGCTCGTCATGGGCACGAAGGATGATCCCGTCGATGCGGACGTGCGCGCCGTGATCCAGATCGCCGATAACGGCCCGATCGACGTCGAATGGGACCCGCGCCTCCTGTCGCGCGGGATCGTCACCCTCGGATCCGTCGAAATCAACGGCGCGGAGAAGGAGACGTTCCTGAAAGTCGCGGTCGATCCGTTGAAGGGCGATACGACGCTGACGCTCGAAGCGCCGCCCGAAGGCTGGCAGGTGGGCGACAGGCTTGTCCTCACCGGCACGCATCTCGTCTCGACAAAAGGCACGCCGAAGGACCAGCCGATCACCGTCGCGACCGAGGATGAGGAGCTCGTCATCACCGCGATCAACGGCGATGTCGTCACCTTCGACCGTCCGCTGCAATATGATCACGAAGGGCCGCGCGCGGACCTTAAAGCCTATGTCGCCAATTACTCGCGAAACGTCGTCATTGAGACGGAGAACGCCGAGGCGGTTCCGGTCCATCAGCGCGGGCATGTGATGCTGATGCACTCGAACGACGTCGCGGTGCGCTACGCCGAGTTCTCCGAGCTTGGCCGCACCGACAAGTCGGAACGGGCGTTCGATGTCGGCGATCTCGCCAACATCGAACCCGATTCGAACGTCAAGGGACGCTATTCGCTGCACATCCACCGCAGCGGCGTCGACGATCAGGCGCACCCCGTCATCGTCGAGGGCGCGAGCGTCTGGGGCTCGCCTGGCTGGGGCTTCGTTCATCACGATTCAAACGCGATCTTCGCCGACAACGCCGCCTATGACGTGTTCGGCGCCGCTTTCGTCGCCGAAACCGGCAATGAAACGGGGCGCTGGGTCGACAATATCGCGATCAAATCCCTCGGCGTCGATCACATCGTCAAGAACGGCGACGACGTCAACGCCTTCGACCTCGGCCGCACCGGCACGGGCTTCTGGTTTCAAGGCCGGCTGGTCGAGGCCGTCGGCAATGTCGCGGCCGGCGTGCCGAGCGGCGCCGGGTTCACTTATTTCCATCGCGGCCCGGACGGCGATCTCATCGCCGTCGATCCGGCGTCGTCCGGCCTCGCCGACGCGCTCCGCTATCTCGCCGGCGTCGATCCCAACATTCCGGCGATTTCGCTGTTCTCCGGCAATGAATCCTTCGCGACCGAGACCGGCCTCGACGTAATAAAGGCCAATCCGCGCCAGGGCCATGGCGTGCGCTCCGTCATCGACGGCTTCACCGCGTGGGAGGTCGAAACCGGCGTTCACCTTCAGTATACGGCGCATTATACGATCACGGATCTCGACATCGTCGCGACGGACGGGCGCAAGCCCGCCGACACGCGCGGCGTCCATTTTGATTCGAACGTCATCGACGTGACGATCAACGGCGCTTCGATCGACGGGTTTTTCATCGGCGTCGATCAGGTCAAGCACGGCAAGAGCGGGCTTTCCGGCTTCAACCGCGGCTCCGATTTCGACTATGTCTATATCGACGTCGAGGTGACCGGCGCGAAGACCGCCTTCACCAACCTTTCACGCCACGACACGTTCCTTGACGGCGCCGACCTTGTGAACGGGCGTCTCGACTTTTCGGGCGCGAACCGCTTCATCTTCGACAAGGGCGAGGCGTCGATCAGCGGAACGATCGTCGATTCGATCGGCGCGCGCGACGCCAGCCCGTTCTGGGACCCGAACAACATCAATCGGGAGGAGCTTGCGGGCGCCGTCATCGCAAACGGCGTCTGGACGACGGCCGACGGGCGGCGCGTGACGCTGATCGAGGAATATATCGCCGACCGCGCGACGGGCGACATCGAGAAGGTCGGCCTCTTCGTCGAACTGCCGGCGCGTTACCAGTTGCCGGCGGGCGCGATCGACAACGGCCTTCTCAATCAGGCGAGCCGCGATCCGATCGCCGGCGCCGACTTTGCGAGCGTCAGGGCGGGCGAGGCGGTCACCATCGACGTCCTCGCCAACGACCGCGATCCGGACGGCGACAAGATCCGCCTTGACGGCCTCTTCTCCGATCATGGCCGCGTCGTCGCCAATGACGACGGCAGCGTCACCTATTTCGCCGACCCCGGCTTCTCGGGCGAGGACAGCTTCCATTATTTCCTGCAGGACGCGAACGGCGACATCACCAAGGCCGAAGTCGTCGTCATGGTCGAAATCTAGTCGCGCCATTCGGCGGCGACTTCGGCGTCGGATTCGCGCGCAAGCGCGCCGGCGCGCAGCGCGTCCGCTTCGTCGGGCGCGAGACGCCTCAGCGCCCAGGCTGACGCGCCGCGCACCAGCGGCGATGCGTCGTCGAGGAGCGCGCGCGCAGACGCCGCCAGCGCCATGGTCCCGGAATTCCCGATGGCGATAAGGACATTGCGGACGAAGCGGTCGCGGCCCGTGCGCTTGATCGGACTACCTGAAAAGCGCGCGCGGAACGCGGCGTCATCGAGGCGGGCGAGCTCTGCAAGGTCCTGCGCGGCGTTCGCCTCCCGCGCGTGCAATTGCACCTCGCGCGCGAGGCTCGCGAACTTGTTCCACGGGCAGACGGCGAGGCAATCGTCGCAGCCATAGATGCGGTTCCCCATCGCCGCGCGAAGCTCATTTGGGATCGGCCCCTTGTGCTCGATCGTCAGGTAGGAAACGCAGCGCCGCGCGTCGAGCTGGTAGGGCGTCGGAAATGCCTGCGTCGGGCAGACGTCGAGGCAGCGGGTGCAGATGCCGCAATGATCGCCTTCGGGCGCATCGGGCGCGATCGTCAGTGTCGTGAAGATCGCGCCGAGAAAGAGCCATGATCCGTGCGCGCGGCTGACAAGGTTCGTGTGCTTGCCCTGCCAGCCGATCCCGGCGCGCGCCGCCAGCGGCTTTTCCATCACCGGCGCGGTGTCGACGAAGACTTTGACCTCGCCGCCCATCTCCGCGACGATCGCCCGCGCGAGCGCTTTGAGCTTTTTCTTGACGACATCGTGATAGTCGCGCCCGCGCGCATAGACGGAGATCGATCCCTTCGTCCGCGCGGCGAGAAGCGCCAGCGGATCGTCTTCCGGTCCGTAATTGAGCCCCAGCATGACGATCGACTTGGCCTCGGGCCACAGCGCCTTCGGATCGGCGCGCTCGGCGGCGCGCGATTCCATCCACGCCATGTCGCCATGGCGCCCGCCGCCCAGAAATTCGAAAAGG
>DNZB01000204.1 GCA_003506635.1 Parvularcula sp. | reverse complement strand
CTGGTCGCCGTCGACGGCGCGGCCAAGATGGCGACGTTCCGCGAAAAAGACGCATCGGGCGCCGATGTCGAGATCGTCCGCGACTTCGATTTCCTGCATGTCACGCCGCCGCAGGTCGCGGCGGACGCGGTGCGCGATAGCCCGCTCGCCGACGCGGCCGGCTGGATCGATGTCGATCAGGCGACTTTGCGCCACAAGAAATACGCCAATGTCTTCGCGCTGGGCGACGCCTGCAATGCGCCCAACGCTAAGACCGCCGCGGCCGCGCGGAAACAGGCGCCGATCGTTGCGGAAAACCTGCTCGCCGCGATGGCGGGCGCCCCCGCACCCTTCGTTTATGACGGGTACGGTTCGTGTCCCTTGACGGTCGAGCGAGGCAAGATCGTGCTCGCCGAATTCGGCTATGGTGGGAAACTGCTGCCGACTTTTCCGAAATGGCTGAACGACGGCGTGCGCCCGAGCGGCCTTGCCTGGATGCTGAAGGCGAAAATCCTGCCCTGGGTTTACTGGAACCTGATGTTCCGCGGCCATGAATGGTTCGCCGCGCCTTCGAACCGGAATCCCGCCGCGTGAGCGACCTTATTCGGCGAACGATTCCGGTCCTGCGCTGGGCGCCGCGCTATACGCGCGCCGCGCTCGCCGATGACGCGCTCGCCGCCGTCATCGTGACGATCATGCTGATTCCGCAGTCGCTCGCCTACGCGCTGATCGCGGGAATGCCGCCGGAAGCGGGGCTTTACGCATCCATTTTGCCGCTCGTCGCCTACACGATTTTCGGCACGTCGACCGCGCTTGCGGTCGGGCCGGTCGCCGTCATTTCATTGATGACGGCGGCGACGGTCGGCGACTTCGCCGCGCGCGGCAGCGCGGATTACGCCAGCGTCGCGCTGGCGCTCGCCTTCCTCACCGGGCTCCTGCTTATCGCGATGGGCGCGCTCAGGCTCGGGTTCCTCGCCAATTTCCTCAGCCACCCGATCATGTCAGCGTTCATCACCGCTTCGGGCGTTCTGATCGCCGCCGGTCAGATGAAGCACATTCTCGGCGTCGAGGCGGAAGGAGACACGCTAATCGATATTGCGGCGTCGCTCGCCGCGCATGCGCCCGCGACCCGCTGGCCGACGCTCGCGCTCGGCGCCGCGGTGATCGGTTTTCTTGTATTTGCGCGGAGCGGCTTGAAACCGCTGCTGCTGCGCGCCGGGCTGCACGATCGCCCCGCGGCGATGATCGCCCGCGCCGCGCCGCTGTTCGCGGTGTTCGCCTCGATCGGCGCCGTCGCCGCGTTGGGGCTCGACGCGAAAGGCGTCGCAATCGTCGGCGACACGCCGAAAGGTTTCCCGCCCCTGGCCGCGCCCCCATTCGACCCCGGGCTCTGGCGCGCGCTCTTGGCGCCGGCGCTTCTCATCGCCGTCATCGGCTATGTCGAATCCGTCTCTGTCGCGCAGATGCTGGCGGCAAAGCGCAACGAAAGGGTCGATCTCGATCAGGAGCTGATCGGCCTCGGCGCGGCGAATCTGGCGGCAGGCGTGTCAGGCGGATTTCCAGTGACCGGCGGCTTTGCGCGTTCCGTCGTCAATTTCGACGCCGGAGCGCGAACGCCCGCGGCCGGCGGTTTCGCCGCGATCGGCATCTCGCTCGCCGCACTTTACCTGACGCCGCTGCTGCATGATCTGCCGAGGGCGACGCTGGCCGCGACCATCATCGTCGCGGTGCTCGCCCTGGTCGACATCAGGGCGATGCGGCGTACCTTGCGCTATTCGCGAAGCGATTTCGCAGCGATGGCGGCGACGGTCGCCGGCGTCTTCCTGTTCGGCGTCGAGGCGGGCGTCGTCGCCGGGGTCGTTCTCTCGATCCTCTTCCTTCTCCACCGCGCCAGCCGCCCGCATTCGGCGATCGTCGGCCAGGTGCCGGGAACGCAGCATTTCCGCAATGTCCGCCGCCATGACGTCATCACCAGTCCCTCCGTCGTCTCGCTGAGGATCGACGGCGACTTCTTCTTCGCCAACGCGCGCTTCATCGAGGAGCGCATTCTGGAAGCCGCGCGCGACACGCCGGGCGCGCGCCATGTCGTGCTGATGTGTTCGGCGGTCAATGTCGTCGATATGACCGCGCTTGAAGCGCTTGAAACCGTCAACACGCGCCTTAAAGATCGCGGCGTCGCCTTTCATCTGTCCGAGGTCAAGGGCCCCGTGATGGACAAGCTGAAACGCACGCATTTCCTTGAAGCGCTCACCGGCGCCGTGCACTTGAGCGAGTTCGACGCCATGCGCGCGCTTGACCCTTTGACGTTCGAGGCGCCGCGGAGCGCCGGAATTGCGGCGCAGTGACAGATGATGGGCTTTACGCTCGCGTCGCGCCGCGCTTCGCCGAAGCGCGCGACAAGCCGTTCCTCACGGCGCCCGACGGGCGTTCGCGCACCTATGGAGAGATTGCGGGGATCGCGCTGAAAATGGCGGGCGCGCTCGCCGCCGCCGGCGCGCAGCCCGGCGACCGCATCGCCGCGCAGGTTGAGAAAAGCGCTGAAAACGTCGCGCTTTATCTCGCCAGCCTCCTTGGCGGCTTCGTTTATCTGCCGCTCAATACCGCGTATACGGATGATGAACTCTCCTATTTCATCGCCGACGCCGAACCCTCCGTCTTCGTGACCGATCCGGCGCGCGCGGACGCTGCGCCGAAGGGGCCGCGCATCATGACGCTTGACGCTGCGGGCCGAGGCGCGCTGGCCGCGGCAGCGAGCAATTCCGCGCCGCTTGCGTCCGTCGTGCGGGGGCGCGACGATCTCGCTGTCATTCTTTACACCTCGGGCACCACGGGGCGCCCCAAGGGCGCGATGATCACCCATGGCAATCTGACGTCGAACGCAGAGGCGCTGAATTCGATCTGGGGATTCGGCGGGAGCGACAGGCTGCTGCATGCGCTTCCGATCTTTCATATTCATGGGCTCTTTGTCGCGCTTAACACCGCGATGCTGAGCGGCGCGGAGGTTTTGTTCCTGCCGAAATTCGATGCGGGCGAAGTCCGCCGTCTTCTGCCGCGCGCGCGCGTGATGATGGGCGTGCCGACCTTTTACACGCGCTTGCTGGCCGACCCGGAATTCAGCGCGGCGGAATGCCGGAACATTCGCCTCTTTATCTCCGGCTCGGCGCCGCTGACGCCGGAGACCTTCCGCGCCTTTGAAGCGCGCACCGGCCATCGCATCCTCGAACGCTATGGCATGTCGGAAGCGGGCATGATCGCCTCCAATCCGCTCAATGGCGAGCGCATTGCGGGTACGGTCGGCTATCCCGTTCCCGGCGTCGCGCTGCGCATCGGCGAGGGCGGCGTCGTCGAAGTGAAGGGACCCAACATCTTCAAGGGCTATTGGCGCAACCCGGAAAAGACGGCGGAGGAATTTCGCGAGGGCGGCTGGTTTTCGACCGGCGACATCGGCGCTTTGTCCGTTGACGGACGATTGACGCTGTCGGGGCGCGCCAAGGATCTCATCATCGTCGGCGGCTATAACGTATACCCGAAGGAGGTCGAGGAGATCCTCGACTCCCTCCCCGAAATCGCCGAGAGCGCCGTCATCGGCGTTCCCCACCCTGACATGGGCGAGGGCGTCGTCGCGGCGCTTGTCCCTGCGCGCGGTTCAGCCGCGGCGCCGCCCCTCTCCGATGCGCAGTTGAAGGACGCCGTCAGCGTCCTCGCGCGCTTCAAGCAACCGCGGACATTCTTCTGGATCGACGCATTGCCGAGGAACGCGATGGGCAAGGTGCAAAAGGCGGCTTTGCGGGAGGGATTGAAGCCGCGATTTAACGCGAGATCTTCTGAATGAAACGCCGCCACCCCGGACGCCGAAGGCGTTCCGGGGTGATGGCAATGCGAGCCAACTCCAGCTCCAGACGCTCCGGCTCGCCCTCCAGATGCACGCGGAACACCACCGCGCGGGCGCCGTCCGGTCCGGCTTTCGGCGAGTGGATCTTCCCCATGCGGATGACCATGGCCTCGCCGGGTTTCAGGTCGCGATTGGCGCTTCCTTCCTCGATATGCGTCGCCGTTCCCTCAAGGAGATGAAGAAACTCCTCACCCGAATGATCGTGGCGCGGAACCTGCGCATTCGGAGGGATCAAGATGTCGGAAATGACGACTTCAAGGCCGGGCCCGGAATCGCGTCATGCTTTCAGAACCTCGTTGGAGCCTGCGTCGCGCGCGGGAAGATCCGCCATCCCCTCATGCGCGAGCGCGCCGAGCGCCGCCCCCGGCGACAAGGACGATCGTCAGTCCGCTGATGCACTTCAGCTTCATGATGCATCTCCTTCAGCCGACCGCCTGCGCGGCGCGGCGGAACACGGTCACCGGCTTACCCTTGTATTGCGCCACGCGCTCACGCGCGAATCCGTGCCGTTCCGCAAGCTTGATCGAGCGCGTGTTTTCTTCATCAATGATGCAGCAAAATCTCGCGCCGTGAAATTTGCGGTCGCCCCATTGTAGCGCCGCGGCGAGCGCCTCGCCGGCGTAGCCTTTTCCTTGCGCGGCCGTGGCGAACATCCAGCCATATTCGGGATCGGGGCCGAGCGGCGGGTCGATCGCGCGCCGGAATTCGGCGAGCCCCAACTCGCCGATGACGGCGCCCGTCGCCTTTTCCTCCACCAGCCAGAAGCCGGCGCCGGTGAGCGACCAGAATCCTTCCATCCGCAAGAACTTGCCCCAGGCGTCCTCTTCCGGCACGGCCGCGCCGGCGATGAAGCGCATTACCTCGGCGTCCGCCTGAATCGCGGCCCACGGTGCGAAGTCCGCGAGCTTGCGCCCACGGAGGACGAGGCGCGGCGTTTCGACGACAGGCGTCACTTCGCCTTCTCGCGCGCGATATAGGCGTCGATTTCGGCGCTGAGCATTTCGAGCGGCAGCCCCCCCTTCACCAGCACCGC
>DNZB01000316.1:3974-4353 GCA_003506635.1 Parvularcula sp. | reverse complement strand
TGCAGGCGCGCGGCGAGCTGGCGACCATCGGCGCGAAGACGGTCCCGGTCGCGGAATGGCTCGGCGCAGTCTGGCGCAAAATTGAAGGCCAGAACGTCGCTGCGCTGTGCGCCGACCGGTACAAGTCGGCGGAACTCGGCGAAGCAATTCAGCGCGCCGGGATCGCCGCTCCATTAATTTGGAGAGGGTTTGGCTGGAAAGATGGCGCGGAAGACATCGAGCGCTTTCGGCGCGCCGCTTTCGACGGTCAAGTGAAGTGCGTCGAGTCGCTTTTAATGCGTTCCGCAATCTCCGAGGCTGTTTGCCTCCGCGATCCGGCTGGTAACGCGAAGCTTGCGAAGGGCCGATCGCTAGGCCGCATCGACGCGGCGGCGGCGGC
>DNZB01000316.1:3220-3719 GCA_003506635.1 Parvularcula sp. | reverse complement strand
CGCGGCGGCGGCGGCGATCCTCGCGGTTGCCGAAGGTGTGCGTATCAAGGCGCGCCCGGCGCCGCGACCCGCGAGGCTGATATGGGCCTAGAAGATTTTCCAAGGGCGATGGCTAGCAACAAACTCACCAGCGAAAACGGCCCGACCGTTCTCCGTTTTGGCTTTTCCGCGCATGAACGCAGCAATCGCTATCAACAAAACACCGAGAACGGAGATGAAAGCCCCAACAGGAAGTTCTCGTCCCTCAATTCCTGCCGTGGAGATAGAAATAAAGGGAATGGGCTTTGGATCGCCAGACACGAGAAGATCGACGCCATAATAGAGAAAGTAAACACCGGTCACAAATGTAAAAATTCTGATCATCACGCTTACGATGACCATCGTACTTGTCAGAAACGAGTACAGAAACATAAGAGCCCATCCCGCAACCTTAAGCGACATTCGAAGGCTATAACATCTACCCGGCGCTGGAAAGCGCTGCGGCTGGCCGCGCTGCGCC
>DNZB01000316.1:0-2949 GCA_003506635.1 Parvularcula sp. | reverse complement strand
TCCCCCACCTTATCCCACCCCCCCTGGCGGGCCTTATCATCGCGCGCAGTCGAAGCAGGAGAAGCGCTTGATCACCCGTCTTGAGCGGCTTTTGCCCGGTGCGCCGGGGAAGAATGCCGCGCGCAGCCGTTCCGCGGAGAAGGAGAACGCGTGCCGGACATAGTCAGCAACGGGCGGCCGCGCTCGCCAGCGCCTTTTCCCGCCGGCTTAAGGATGGGCCGCTTCAAGCCGCTCGTAAAAATGCTTGCGGCAGAGCGGCAGATAGCGCTCGTTCCCGCCGATCTCGATCGTCGCGCCGCTGCCGACCGCGGCGCCGGTGTCATCGACGCGCAAATTCATCGTCGCCTTGCGCCCGCAATGGCAGATCGTTTTCAGCTCGCGAATTTCATCTGCGACCGCAAGAAGCCGTTCGCTGCCGGGAAAAAGCTCGCCGCGGAAATCGGTCCTGAGGCCGAAGCAAAGGATCGGCAGATCGAGCACGTCGACCGCGCGCGCAAGCTGCATCGCCTGCTCGCGCGACAGGAACTGCGCTTCATCGACGAAGACGCAGGCGACGCCCTCGCTTCTGATCGCCTCGCCGATCTCGGCGAACAGGTCGGTCGCCCCGTCGAAAACGCGCGCCGGAGCCTTCAGCCCGATGCGCGATGCGACGACGCCGTCGCCGGCGCGCCTGTCGATCGCGGCGGTGAAAATCAAGGTCTTCATGCCGCGTTCGCGATAGTTGAACGCGGCTTGCAAGAGCGCTGTCGACTTGCCGGCGTTCATCGCGGCGTAATTGAAATAGAGCTTGGCCAACGCTTAGAGCCCTTCCGGAAGGACGCCGTCGAATTCGAATTCGTAAGGCCCGGTCATGATGACGTGATCGTCGTCGCGCCACTCGATGGCGAGCAGGCCCCCGTCAAGCTCGACGCTGACCTTGCGATCGACGAGGCGCCGGCGGTGCGCGGCGACGACGGCGGCGCAAGCCGCGGTGCCGCAAGCTTTGGTGATCCCGGCGCCCCGCTCCCAAACGCGGAGGCGAATGAGCTGACGGCCCCTCACTTCCGCCAGCGAGACATTGGCGCGTTCGGGAAACATCGGATGGTTTTCAATCATCGGCCCGAAGATCTCAAGCTTATGGGCGCTGGCGTCGTCGACGAAGAAGACGCAATGCGGGTTTCCCATATTGACGGCGGAAGGCCCCCAGAGAACCGGCTTGTCGATCGGGCCGAGCTTGATGTCGACGAAGCGCGTGTCCTGGATTTCCTCCGCCAGCGGAATTTGTTTCCAGTGGAATTTCGGGACGCCCATATCGACGGCGACGCGCGTCGCGCCGACGCGCGTCGCGGCGATGAAGCCGGATCGCGTCTCAAAGCCGGCGCCCTCGTCGCCGCTTTCCTCCATCAAAATCGCGCCGACGCAGCGCGCAGCGTTGCCGCATGCGCCCGCCTCCGATCCGTCGGCGTTGAAGACGCCCATATAGGGCCCGTCATGATCCTCGATCGTGATGACCTGATCGCAGCCGATTCCGGTCTTGCGGTCGGCGATCGCCCGCGCGGCGTCTTCGGTCATGCGCGCGCGCGTTCCCCGAAGATCGGCGATGACGAAGTCATTGCCAAGACCGTTCATCTTGCGAAAGGGAAGGCCCGAAAGCGACATCGCGATTCTCCGCGCGCACTATCGCCGCGAGACGGCGCGAATTCAATCGAACCCGAGCGATCGCAGCGCCTGGCGCCGGCGCGCGGGGGCGCCCGCGCTGATCCCGTGCCGGGTCTTCTCCCAGAAATGCGGCCGCGCGACGAGCTGCCACAGCGCGACGTAAGCGGCGGCCGACATCATCAGCCAGTAGACCGGCGCAAGGATCGCGGCCGGGCTGAGATGCCAAAGGCCCCGGCGCGCCGGGGCGTAGGCGGCAAGGCCCATCAGCGCAAGATTGCCGACGGCGAGCGAAAGAACGGCGGCGTCGCCGAACGGCGCCGGGACAAGCCCCGCCGCGCTCGCGCCTGTCACCTGCTCGAAAAGGCTCGCCGCCCAGAGGAGCGGATTAAGGAGCGCGGCGATGACCGTTCCGCCGATCAGAAGGTCGAGCGACAGCGCCCTCTTCCATCCTTGCATCGTAACCGGGCCGCGCCGGTGGACCAGCCAGGTCTGCATGAAGCCCTTCATCCAGCGCGAGCGCTGGCTGAGCCAGTTCGGCAGGCGGCAATTCGCCTCCTCAAAGGTCGTCGCGTCGATCATGTGCGTGCGCCAGCCCCGGCGCGCGAGGCGAAGACCGAGATCGGCGTCTTCGGTGACGTTGAAGGGGTCCCATCCGCCCGCCTCGATCAGCGCGTCCGTCCGGAAAATGTTCGACGTGCCGCCGAGAGGCACCGGCGCGCCGAGGCGGTCAAGCGCCGGCAGGACGTGATCGAACCACAGGCAATATTCGAGCGCGAAAAGCCGCGTCAGCCAGTTTTCGTCCGCATTGTAGAAGTTGAGCCGCGCCTGGACGCAGGCGAGCTCCGGCCCCGCCGCCGCGAAGGTCTCCGCGGCGATGCGCAGCTGCGCGGGCTCCGGCTCGTCCTCGGCGTCGTAGATGACGAGAAGATCGCCGCGCGCGGTCGGCAGCGCGAAATTACAGGCTTTCGGCTTTGTCTGCGGCGCCGACGGCGGAACAAGAACGAGATCGAAGCGCCCCTCGCGGTTGAGACGACGCGCCTCGGCGATCGTTACGTGATCGCGCTCTTCGAGCAGCAGCTTGATGTCGAGCTTTTCCGCCGGATAGTCGAGTTCGCCGAGCGCCGCGGCGAGGCCGGGGAGCGCTTCTGCCTCCTTGAACAGCGGCACGAGAATCGTGACGACGGGAAGTTCGCCGTCTTCAAGGAGCGCGCGCGGGCGGGCGCCGGCGGGCGCCGCCGCCATGAAGGCGAGCGCAAGGCGCGCGGCGATCGTCGCCATGAACAAGACCATGACGACGACAACAGCCGCCCT
>DNZB01000103.1:1574-3954 GCA_003506635.1 Parvularcula sp. | reverse complement strand
CCTGAATCCTCGCCGCCCGCAAGCGCCAGCGCGGCGCCGGCGACGAGGAAGATCGCCGGCATGGTGAGGCCGACCGCGGCGATGCCGATCAGCTTGCCGAGCATCAGCTGGTTCGCCGTGACCGACGACAACAGCACCTCGACGATCTTGTTCGACCGCTCCTCGATCGTGTTGGTGAGAAGAAGATTGCCGACGCCGAAGACGACGACGAGCAGCATATAGGTCAGCGCCGCCGGGATGAACGCGGTCCTCAGGCGATCTTCGTCCTTGAGGGCCTCGCCGCCCGCCGCGCCCGCCTCATAGGCCTGCAAGGGCGCATCGACGTCGGCGAGCGCGTCGAGCGCGGCGCGGTCGAGCCCGAATTCGCCGGCGAGCCTTCGGCGCGCGGTCGCGGTGAGGGCGCGCCCGACGGCGATCTCCAGCGCCGGATCGGTGAGGTTCTTTGACCAGTATTGCGCGTCGGGCCCGTCGGCCCTCCCGGTGTAATCCCTCGGGATGAGCACCGCGGCGAAAAGCTCCGAACCGTCCGGCCAGGCTCTCGCCCCGGTGAGATAGGGCGTCAGCGCGAAGGCGGCCGTCGCGGCGGTTTCCCCTTCCTTCAGCGCGGCGCCGGCGTCGACGCGCACGAAGCGTTGCTTCGGCGCCTTGAACAGCGGAACGCCGGGACGCAGCGCGTCGCGGACGAGACGGACGCCGGCGTCAAAGCCGCCGCCCGCCGCGATCGCTTCAATGCGCGCAAACGTCACCGCGCCGGGCGCGAAGGGCGGGGGAAGGCTGTCCGCGTCCTGCTTCGCCGGATCGAGCGCGATCTTGATCCATTGATCCCAGGCGGCGAGCGTTTCGCGCTGATGCTGGCGCGCGATCTCCGTGTCGATCGCCTCGATATAGCCGCCGGCGTCGTCGACGACCGCGAAGGCGCGCACCGGCCGCGACGATTGCAGAAGTCCGACCGCCGCGCCGCCAAGGACGACGAGCAGCGGGAACAAGATGAGGAACATCAAAAATCCGCGCGACAGCACATATTGCTTGTATTCGCGCCAGGCGATCAGGAAGACGGGCCTCATGCGGCCTCGCTTTCCGCATCATCGCCCGCGAGCGCGACGAAGATGTCGTGCAGCGACGCGCCCGCGTGTTCAAAGCGCGTCATGCGGATGCCGGCCTCAAAAGCGGCGCTGAGGACGGCGTTGGGATCGGCGCCGGATTTAAGCTCGATGACGTAATCGCGCGCGTCGCCGTCGCCGCCGCGCTGATGGATGGCGATGACGCCCGGCGCCGCCTTGAGCGGCGACACGTCGTCGGCGGTGCGGATGACGAGGGTCGGCGGAAAGCGCCGCCGCGCTTCTTCCAGCGTTCCGTCGAACTGGCTCTTGCCCTTGGCGAGGATGAGGAAGCGGTCGCAAAGCCGCTCGGCGTGCTGCATCGTATGGGTGGAGAAGATGATGGTCTTTCCCTCGGCCTTCAACTCACGGATCAGATTTTCGAGCGTCGCCTGGTTGATCGGGTCAAGGCCCGAAAATGGCTCGTCAAGGATCAAAAGTTCCGGGTCATGGGCGATGGTCGAAAGCAGCTGGACCTTCTGCGCCATGCCTTTCGACAGCGCCTCGTTTTTCGCCCGCGCGAAATCGCCAAGGCCGAAGCGCTGCAAAAGGTCGCGGGCGCGCGCCCGCGCCTTACCGCCCGGCACGCCGCGCAGCTCGGCGAAATAGGCGATGGTGTCGGCCGCGCGCATTTTGCGGTAAAGCCCGCGCTCTTCCGGCAGATAGCCGATGCGATGGCGCACCTTGACGGCGGAGGCGCTGCCGAGCACCTCGATGCGGCCGGCGGTCGGCGCCGTGATCTCAAGGATCATGCGCAGCGTCGTTGTTTTCCCCGCGCCGTTCGGCCCCAGAAAGCCGTAGATCTCGCCCTTCGCGACCTCGAACGACAGGCCGTCGACGGCGGCGAACGCGCCGAAACGCTTGACGACACGGTCAAGAACGAGCGCCGGCGCGGTCATTGGAGGCCCCTCGATACTACGGAAATGGTCACGCGCCTTGGGTTAACAGAAGGTTGACGGCGCTCACCAGCCGCCGGTGTTCGGCATCGAGGCCCAAGGCTCGCGCGGCGCCAGATGGTCCCCGCGCTGGAGAAGCTCGATCGAAATGCCGTCGGGCGAGCGCACGAACGCCATATGCCCGTCGCGCGGCGGCCGGTTGATGACGACGCCCATGGCGCGGAGCTTCTCGCAGGCCGCGTAGATGTCGTCGACCCGGTAGGCGAGGTGCCCGAAATTGCGCCCGCCCTGATAGGCTTCGGGGTCCCAGTTATGGGTAAGCTCAAGCATCGGCGCCTTCGCCGCGCGCGCGGCGTCAACGTCGCCCGGCGCGGCGAGGAAGACGAG
>DNZB01000103.1:0-1183 GCA_003506635.1 Parvularcula sp. | reverse complement strand
TCGCGCGCTCGATCGCCAGTTCTTCCTCAAGATAGCCGGGCCGGCGCGCGTGATAGCGGCGCATGGCGACCGCGACAATCGCCATCCACACGAACAACAGCCCGAAATAATAGCCGATCAGCAGCATGTCGCTGATCCACAGCATCGCGACCGTCTCGCCGTCGTCGCGGTTGAGAAGCTGTTCGGCGCCTTCGACCGGAATGGCGCGCGCCAGCCGCTCGGCGTCGGGCGACATGCCGAGAGAGCCGAGGCCATAAGCGAGCGCGCCGAGGAGGAAGAACGTCAGCGGCGATGAAATCACGAAGGCCGCGGCGGCGCCGAGCGCATAGCCCGGGAAGCGCGGAAAATGCACGCGGGCGTAAACCGCGCGAAAACGCGCCTCGTCAAGGCCCGCGACCAGCGCGGGGTCTTCCGCGCTCAGCCGCGCCCATTTTTGCGCGCCCGCCTCGTCGATGTCGGCGCGCACGCCCCGCGCCCAGCGCCAGTAGATCAGCCCCGCGATCAAAAGCGCGCCGAGCGCGACCAGAAACCAGAAGGCCATCGCCTCAGACCCCGCCGCGCGCGCGCTGAACGGCGGCGCAAAGCGAACGGCCGAACGCCGTCCGCTCCTCCGGCGACAAAAACGCGCCGAGGATCAGCGCGCGCCCTTTTGAAACGACGCGCACCCGGGCCTCATGCGCGTCAGCGTTGTCGATGACGATTCGCGTCCAGAAAGGCTGCAAGCGCCAGCGCATCTCATGGCCGGAAGGCAGGACGCGCGACACGCGCATGTCGCCGGCGCGGATGATGACATGCTCGCGCAGGCGCCCCTGCCGGTAGGACAGCCGGAAGGCGAGCCAGACAAGGAAGACGTCAAGCCCGCAAAAGCCGATGACGGGCCAGGCGCCGATCGCATAGAAATAAACCCCGAAAAGGACATTCGCGCCGATAACGACCCCCATCACGGTCAGGAACCCGGCATTCGGCAGCGAACGGTTCGGATAAAGCACCGCGTCAAACGCCGCACCGCCCGCGCCTGCGGCCCCTTGGGGCGAAAGCGCGCGCCCTTTCTCGTCGGGGGCCATGTCTTCAACAGCGGTGCTCATCAGCGGGAGCATAACCGAGGAACCCCCGCCCGTCAGCGGCGCGGTTGACGCGGGGGCGGCGGAAACGCAAAAAAACGCCGCGCCTTTTCGGGAAGCTC
>DNZB01000212.1:5086-10320 GCA_003506635.1 Parvularcula sp. | reverse complement strand
CGCCGGCGACAAGGAGGTCATAGGTCGGCCGCTGCGCCATGCCTACTCCGCCCCATTCACGCCGACGCCGTTCGCGCTGACAATCGTCACTTGCGCCTCATAGACCGATCTGACGCTGTTTTCGAGATCGATCAACCGTTGCTCCGCTTGCGGAAGAGATGACGCGCCGAACAGCCCCGCCATCATCCGCCGGACCTCTCCGCCCGCGCCGCCGGCCGCGAACACCCCGCCGGAGGCGGCGCGCGAAAGCTGCATCACCGCCTCATATTTGGCGCTGGCGTCCTTAAGAAGACGTGCATCCGCAGCGCCGAGCGCGCCTTGCGCGCAAAGCGCCTCGATGGCGCGCGCGGTCTCCGGATGAATGGCGAGGCCCTGCGCCGGGGCCCCCGCCAGCGTCAGATATTGCACGATGAAGTCGATATCGGTCGCGCCCCCCGACGCCGCCTTCACGTCCCAGGGGCTGATCGCCGGTTTGGCGCCGGCGAGGCGCGCGCGCATGTCGGCGACGTCGGCCCGCGTCGCCGCCTTGTCGCGGGGCGCGCGCAAGACGGCCTCGATCTCCGCGCTGACGTCGGCGCCAAGCGTTTCGTCCCCGGCGATGACGCGCGCCTTGACGAGCGCCATTTTCTCCCAGGTCCAGGCTTCGCCTGCGTGGTATTTCCGGAAAGCAGAAAGGCTGACCGCCGCCGGGCCCTTGGCGCCCGACGGGCGAAGCTGCATGTCGGCCTCGTACAGCGCGCCTTCCTCCGTCGGGGTCGAGATCGCGGCGAGGAAGCGGCGGACCAGACGGCTCGCGAAGGTGACGGGGTCAAGCGCGCCCTCGCGCGGGGCCGGCGCGGCGGGCGCTTCATAAATGACCATCAGATCGACATCGGACGCCGCCGTCATCGCGCGCGCGCCAAGACGGCCGAGCGCGACGACCGCGACGCGCACCGGCGCCGGCCCGTAATGCCGTTCGGTCTCGCGCGTCGCCGCATCGAGCGCGGCGGCGATCGCGACCTCGGCGATCAGCGTGAACCGCGCGCCCGCCTCGGCCGGCGTGATCGCTTCGATGAGAAGCTGCGCGGCGACGGAGAAGTTTTCTTCCGACGCCCAGCGCCGCGCGGCGTTGAGCGCCCCGTCATACCCGTCCGCCGCGGTCATCCGGACGCGGAGCTTTTCGGCGAGGCTTTCGCGCGACGGCGCGGCGTCCGGCCAGCGGCTTTCGAGCAGCGCTTCGACGAGGTGGGGCTTCTTCGCCGTTTCGCGCGCGAGGAAAGGCGAGGCTGTCATGATGCGGATGAGGCGGTCGAACACCTCCGGCCGGTTCACGAACAGCGAGAAAATCTGCACGCCGGACGGAAGGCTGCGCAGGAAACCGTCGAACGCGGCGAAGGCGTCATCCGGCGCGCCGGCGCGCGCCAGCGCGTCGAGAAGCCGCGGCGTCATTTCCGCGACGAGCGCGCGCGAGCGTTCCGAGCGCGTCGCCCGCGTTTCACCGGCGCGCCAGCGGCGGATCGCGTCGGCGACTTGCGCCGGCCGCTCGAACCCCTTCGCCGACAGCGCAGCGAGGGTTTCGGGGTCGTTGTCGACGCCCGAGAAATTGAGGGCCCCGTCCTTCGCGGCGCGCGCGCGGTCCGGTTCGTAAAAGGGCCGGGTCAGGTCGCGCACCTCGCGAAGGGCGCGCAGCAAGCGCGCCTCGAAGGCCGCCGCGCTTTCCTCGCCGAGAAACGCGGCGAGGCGGGCTGCGCCTTCGGGATCGTCCGGAATGCGGTGCGTCTGTTCGTCGGCGATCATCTGCAGGCGGTGTTCGACGCGGCGAAGATAGCAATAGCGCTCGCAAAGCGCCGCCGCCGCCTCCCGCCCGATGACGCCCGCATCGCTAAGGGCCGCCAGCGCGGCCAGCGTCGCGGGCGCGCGAAGGCCGGCGTTCTTGCCGCCGCCGATCAGCTGCTGGCCTTGCGCGAAAAATTCGATCTCGCGAATGCCGCCCGGCCCGCGCTTGAGATCGGCGCCGGCGAAGGTGATGGCGTCCATGCCCTTGGCCGCGCGGATCTGCCGGAGGATCGAATGGATGTCGTCGATCTGCGCGAAGTCGAGATATTTGCGCCAGATGAAGGGACGAAGGCGGCCGATGAATTCCTCCCCCAGCGCGACGTCGCCGGCGTGCGCGCGCGCCTTGATGAAGGCCGCGCGCTCCCAGTTCTGGCCGAAGGACTGGTAATACGCCTCCGCCGCGTTGATCGAGACCGCGGCGGCCGAAACGCCAGGATCAGGGCGCAGGCGCAAATCGGTGCGGAAGACATAGCCGTCCGCCGTCTGATCGCCGAGCAGCCGCACGACGCTTTTCGCCGCCGCGAGCGCGCGCCCCCGCGCCTCGCCGTCCGGCCCCAGCGCTTTGTTGTCATTGTCGAAGAGAATGACGAGATCGATGTCGCTGGAGAAATTCAGCTCAGACGCGCCAAGCTTTCCCATCGCGATGACGGCGAAGCCGGAACGGCGTTCCGGCCGCGCGGGGTCTTCGGGCGTAAAACCCGACCGCTGAAGTCCCCTCAGCGCCGCCCGCGCGGCGGCGCCCGCGCTCGCGTCG
The DNA here is from genome assembly GCA_003506635.1 of Parvularcula sp. Classification (GTDB taxonomy): domain Bacteria; phylum Pseudomonadota; class Alphaproteobacteria; order Caulobacterales; family Parvularculaceae; genus Amphiplicatus. The sequence continues at coordinate 7,751 of DNZB01000212.1, read as the reverse complement.
GCGAAGCCTGAGTAAAGACGCGCCGCCTCCATCGTGGTCACGCTTTCCGAAATCTCGGCGAACGCGACGGCGAGCGCGGCCTCGTCCTTCGCCGCGCGCAAGGCTTTCATCTGCGCCGCAAGATCGGGCGCGTCAGCGGCGCGCCAGGCCTTCTCGCCGGCGGCGGCGAGCGCCTGTTCGGGCGAGACTTCAAACAGCGCCGGCGCGGCGGGGCCGGCGCGCGCGACAAGCCGCGCAAGATAAGGCGAACACCCCGCGACGCCTTCGATGAAGCGCTGATGATCCGCTGGCGGAGGATCGGCGAGGCCGGCGAGCGCGCGCCGTCCCGCCGCCGCGTCGAAGGGCGCAGGACTGAAGCGCAAGCGCCGGGAAAGGGGGGCGAGGTCAGACATGCGCCCCTTCCCCTCTTCCGCCGGCGGGAAAAGGGCGAAGATGCGCTGTCCCGGAATTCATCACGCCCTTCCGAACGCCGGCAAAGCGAGCGTCACTTTCAGCCCGCGCCGTTCTGCGGCGCTGCTGAACGAATCGCCGAGGGTCAAGGCGCCGCGATGGGCGCGGGCGATCGCCGAGACGAGGCTGAGCCCCAATCCGCTGCCGGGCGTCGTGCGGCTTTGTTCGAGGCGGACGAAGCGATTGACGACGCTGCCGCGTTCTTCCGCCGGCACGCCGGGCCCGTCGTCGAGCACCGACAGCAAGACGCGCCCATTCGATCCCGTCCGGATGTCGATGCGGATCGTCGTGCCGCCCATCGCGTATTTCAGCGAATTGTCGAGAAGATTTGCAAGCGCCTGACCGATCAATTCGCGCGAGGCCCGGACCGGCGGGGCGGGCGCGGCCTTGAGTTGCAGCTCAAAGCCTGCTTCCTGCGCGGCGGGCTCGTAGAGTTCGACCATCTCCTCGGCGATGGGTTTCAGATCGACCGCTTCCATCGCGCCTGCGCCCTCTCCCGATTCGATGCGCGCGATCGACAACAGCGCGTTGAACGTCACGATCATGTTTTCAGCGTCGTTGAGCGTCGCGCGGAGCGCTGCTTCCTTGTCTTCGGCGTCGCCTTTGAGCGCCTCGGTCAGGCGCCCGCGAATGCGGCTCAACGGCGAGCGCAGGTCATGCGCGATGTTGTCCGAGACTTCCTTCATCCCCTCCATCAGCCGTTCGATCTGGTCGAGCATGGCGTTCAGGTTGATGGCGAGGCTTTCAAGCTCGTCGCCCGCGCCGGTCAGCGCGATGCGCTTTGAAAGATCGCCGTCGCGGATGAGCTTCGCCGTGCGGTTGACGCTGTCGACGCGGCGCAAGAGCGCCTGGCTGAAGACGAGGCCGACGACGATGCCGAGCGCGATCGTCGCAAGCCCGATGCGCGCCATGTTCGACTGGGTGCGGCGGCGCAGATCCTCTCGCGTCGAGATGTCGCGCGCGACGAAAACAAGGAAGGACTGGTCGGCGTCGGGCGCCGGCTTGAAGCGGCGGATCTTGCCGCGCGCCTTCCGCGTTTCGACGCCGATCTCGCGCCCCGCCGCGTCAAGGAGGGGGCGTTCGAAACTGAAGTCGATGAAGCCTTCCCCTGCGTTGACGGCCTGCGGCGGCAGCGCGGTCAAATTGCCGGAAAGCACCGCGCCCGCCGGTTCGGCGATGAGGAGATAGAGCCCGTCGTCGCGCCAGGCCGCGCGTTCGTTGACGACGCGGCGCAAGAATCCCGCGCCTTCGGTCGAGAAAACCTCCGACAGCACCGCGATCTCCTGATCGACGATGTCGTCGGTCTGCTTCGACATCACGCCGAAGGTGTTCTGGTAGAACAGCAGCGCCAGCAGCCCGACGGCGATCGCGAACACGAACACATAAATGATCGTGAACGAAAAGGTCGTGGTTCGAAGGATGCGGAACATCGGTGAGGTCGCAATGCGCAGGTTGCAGGTCGCAGGGCCGTCGCGGCACCCTACAACCTGCCGCCCGCGACCTCCACCTAATCCTGGTCGGAAATCGTATAGCCCGAGCCGCGGATCGTCTTGAGGAGCGCCTTGTCGAAGTCCTTGTCGATCTTCGAGCGCAGGCGCGAGATGTGAACGTCGATGACGTTCGTCTGCGGATCGAAATGATACTCCCAGACGTTTTCGAGGAGCATCGTGCGCGTCACCACCTGGCCGGCGTGGCGCATCAGATATTCGAGCAGGCGGAATTCGCGCGGCTGCAGGTCGATCTTGCGGCCGTCGCGGCGCACCGTGCGGGTGATGACGTCGATCTCAAGCCCGCCGACGGCGTAGCGCGTCGTCAGGCTCGGCGCTTGCGTGCGCCGGCGCCCCAGCGCCTCGACGCGCGCCAGCAGCTCCGGGAACGCATAGGGCTTCACCAGATAATCATCGCCGCCGGCCTTGAAGCCGATGACGCGGTCGTCGACCTCGCCCAGCGCCGACAGGAACAGCGCCGGCGTCTCGTCGCCCCCCGATCGCCGCCGCGTCAGCAGCGACACCCCGTCGAGCTTGGGCAGCATGCGGTCGATGACATAGGCGTCATAATCTCCGGCGCCCGCCATGTTGAGCCCGACCTCGCCGTCGAGCGCATGATCGACGACATGCCCCGCTTCGCGCAGGCCCTTCGAGACATGCATCGCCGCTTCCGAATCGTCTTCGACCACCAATATCCGCATGGGGCTCACTTTCTCCATAGGGCGGGT
>DNZB01000212.1:4445-4781 GCA_003506635.1 Parvularcula sp. | reverse complement strand
CTCAACCCGCCCTGCGCTTCACTTCTTCCCGATCGTCAGGGCACGGAACTGTTTCACTTCGCCGAACTGGAGGCGCAGCAGCACCGCATCCTTGCCGGCCGACTTCGCGTCGGCGAGCTTCTTCTTGAGGCTTGCGGGCGTCGCAACCGGCTCGCCGTCGACCTGCAAGATGACGGCGCCCGGCTGGAGGCCGGCGTCGGCGCCGGGGCTCCCGGGCTTCACCGCGGCGACGACGACGCCCGCGACGCCGTCCGGAATGCGGAATTGCTGGCGCGCCGCGTCATTGAGTTCGGTGACGCGCACGCCCGCGTCGCCCGAGAGAATGTCTTCGCCGCC
>DNZB01000212.1:0-4118 GCA_003506635.1 Parvularcula sp. | reverse complement strand
GTGAGGATCTTTTCAGCGCCGTTCCGCAAGACGGTGAGCCGCGCCTTGTCGCCGGGCGCAAGCGCCGAGATCGAGCGCGTCAGGTCGCGGGGATCGGCGAGATCGCGCCCGTTGAGTTTCTGGATGAGATCGCCGTCGGCAAGGCCCGCCTTCTCGGCCGGCGTTCCCGGCATCACTTCCGCGACGAGCGCGCCTTTGGCTTCCTTCAGCTTCAGCGCCGCCTTGATGTCTTCATCGACAGGCTGGATTGAAACGCCGAGCCAGCCGCGCGTCACCGAGCCGTTCTTCATGAGCGCGGCGACGGTCGCCTTGGCGGTCGCAGCCGGAATGGCGAAGCCGATGCCGACGCTGCCGCCGTTCGGCGAATAGATCGCGGTGTTGACGCCGACGACGCGGCCGTTGAGGTCGAAGGTCGGCCCGCCCGAATTGCCGCGATTGATCGGCGCGTCGATCTGGATGAAATCGAGGAACGTCCCCTGACGGCTTTCCCCGCCGATCGCCGAAACAATGCCGGAAGTGACCGATCCGCCGAGGCCGAACGGATTGCCGACCGCGACGACCCAGTCGCCGACGCGCAGGTTCACATCCTCCGCGAACTGAACAAAGGCCTGGCCCTTCGGCGGCTCTTCGACCTTCAGCACCGCAAGATCGGTCAGCGGGTCGGCGCCGACCAGCGTCGCTTTCAGTTCCTTGCCGTTTGAAAGGCTGACGCGGATTTCCTTCGCGCCCTCGACGACATGGTTGTTGGTGACGACGTGGCCCGCCGCATCGATGAAGAAGCCGGAGCCTTGCGCCTCGGCGAGTTCGGGCTCGCCGTTGAAATCCTCCGGCGGCTGGCCGAAGCGGAACTGGAAGAACTGCTGCAGCTGGTCGGGGACTTGCGGGCGTTCGACCTCGCGTTCGACCAGCACGCTGACGACCGCGGGCGCGACGCGCTCGACAAGGTCGGCGAAGGAAAACGCGCCGTCGCCGAGCGAAACCGCCGGCGGGGGCGTGACAAGGCGCGGCGCTTGCGCGCCGGCCCCGCCGATGACGGCGAAGCCGAGCGACGCCGCGGCGGCGGCAAAAGCCGCGCCGGCGTAGAAGCGGTTGCGGGGGCGGCGCGGCGTCGATGTCGTCACGGTCATGGTCTCTTCTTTACTCCTGCGCTTTTCAAACGCGCCCTTCCATCCGGCCGTATGACGCCCCTTGGGGTAGACTGACAAGGCGGCGGATGGGGGGACGCGGGGATTAAAAATCGTCCAGAATTTTTGGCTTTTCTGGGGCATTTCAGGAATTTTCCATTCGATCCGGCGCAGCAGCGGCGCGTTTGGGCGCAAGGTTTTCGGGCGCGGCGTAGCGCGCCGCCCAGGCGGCGATGACGGCGGCGGCGTAGCGCGCATCTTCCGGCGCGGTGAGAAGATGATCGGCGCCGTCGAGGCTGACGAAGCTTTTGGGATGGCGCGCCGCCTCGAACAGGCGGGCGGCGTTTTCAACCCCGACCGTCGCATCGCGCGGCGCATGGAGGATGAGGAGCGGGCGGCGCAGCGCCGCCGCCGCGTCGAGGACGCCGGCGCCCGCCACATCGTCGAGAAATTGCCGCTTGATGGTGAAGGGGCGCCCGCCGAGATCGAGGTCGGCCGCGCCCGCCGCTTCGATCTCTGCTTTGCGCGCGCCGAAGTGACGGGCGACATGCGCCGCCTCCGCCGGGGCGCCGATGGTCGCGACGGCGCGGACTTCGGGGATGCGCGCCGCGGCGGCGATGACCGCCGCCCCGCCGAGAGAGTGGCCGACAAGAAGCGCCGGCGCGGCGTGGCGCTCGCGCAGAAAGGCGGCCGCGGCGACAAGATCATCGACATTCGTCGAGAAGTTCGTCGCCGCGAAGTCGCCCTCGGACGCGCCGAGCCCGGCGAAGTCGAAACGCAGCACCGCGAACCCGTGCGCGGCGAGTTCGCGGGCGATTTCGCGCACGGCGCGCAAATCCTTCGAGCAGGTGAAGCAATGCGCGAACAGCGCATAAGCCGTCGGCGCGCCCGCCGGCAGATCGAGCATGGCGGCGAGCGTTTGGCCGCGCGCGTTCTTGAAGGCGGCTTTTTCCGAGCGCGTCATCTGCTGGTCATAGGACGGCGCCGGCGCCGGCGCAAAGCAAGGAACCGCGAGCGGCCCCGTGACCGGCGCGGGCGTCACGCCGACACCGCGGCGGCGGCGGCGCGTTCGCGGATCAGCGCAAGTTCGGCGGGCGGCAGAAGCGGTCCGGCGAGCGCCAGCGTCTGTTCCATCCGGCGGCGCGCCGCAATCCGGTCGGCGCCTTCGCCGGCGCGGATTTCCGAGACGAGATCGCCGGCGTAGCGGCGCGTTTCCGCCGCCACGTCAGCAACGAGCGCCGCCGCCGCATCGGCGCGGCCGAGACGCTGCGCAAGATTGCCGGCTTCGGCGAGGAATTTCGCGCCGGCGCCGGCGCGCGCCTCCGCCCCGGGATCGAGCGGCCGGTCGATGTCGGGGCGAAGGCCCATCAGGCGCGACGATCCGCCGGCGTGGCGGACGGGCTGCGTCTTCCGGATCGCGGCGTGCGCCTGCTCGCAAAAGCGCATGAGCGCCCCCGCCGCGATGTCGCGGCACGCCTCCGCCCGGTTGACGGCGACGCCGTCGCCCGCCGCCGACGCCTCGCCGATAAGGCCGCCGGCGGCTTCAGCGAAATGCGAAAGGCTCGCCGTCGCATCCTCCGTATAAAGATCATCGTCGGCGTCGCGCTCCAGCTGGCGCGCATGGCTTTCAAGATCCTCGAATAGGGACTCGGCGAGGATTTCGGCGTCCTCACGCGCGTGGGTCAGCGTCTCGTCGGCCGCGCCCGCGATATGATGGACGAGCCGGAGCGCGCGCCAGGGCGCCTCCATGCGCGCGGCGATCGAGAGGAGAAGATAGGGCGCCGCGTCGTTCGCTTCCGCGCTCACCCGCGCATAAAGCGCGCGCGCCTCGTAGAGATTTTCCTCCGTCAGCGCGGGCACGGGTTTTGGAAACGCCGCGCGCGCCAGCGCGAAATGACGGTGCGCGGGCAGAATCAGGTTGATTTCCGCAAGATCGAGCAGCGCCGCCGCGCCCGCTTGCGCGTCCCCGCCCGCCGCCAGACGCCCGCCGAGATCGGCGCGGAAGGCGGCGTCTTGCTCCGCATGGGCGACAAGTCGCGAAAGGCCGAGCGCGGCTGTCGCGTAAAGCGCGTCCGACAGCGCGGAAAGGTCGGCCGCGCCGCGCGCGATCGCCGCGTCAAGCGCGACCGCCGCGGCGCGCGCCTCAAGGCAGGCGGCGTCTTCGGTGAGAAGGCGCCAGAGCGGCGCCAGCGATGACCGCGCGATGCGCGCGCGGCGTTTCCGGCCCCGCCGTCCCGACACGAAGAAATCCTCGAACGGCGTGAAGAATATCCGCTGCGCGGTCAGCGGGCGCGCCGGAAACTGCGCCTTGTGCGCTGCAAGCTGCGCGCGCAAGGCGGCGAGCATCGCCGCGGTCGGCAAGCCGTCGTCCGCGCCATTGAGCCTTGCGTGTTCAAGCGTCGCAAAGAGCTTGCCCGCCGCGGCCGGCGTCATCGCGCCCAAAAACGCTTCCAGCCGCGCCCAGCGCGCCGGCGCGATTCCAGGCGGGGCGGGCGACGATTCACGGGCGGCGGAAAGGTCGAGCGCGGCGGTCATGCGCAGGCCGCCTTCTTCTCCCTCTCCCGCGCTTGCGGCGCGGGGGAGCAGGCGGCCCGCGGCGCGTCAGTCATCCGCATAAAGACCATCATACGCCCGCGAAATGCTTGCGCGGGGACTGCTGCGCGCCGGCGCGCCACCCCTTCACAAAGGCTTCAAGCTCAGGATCGCCGCCCTCTGGCAGGACGATCTTCAGCTTCACATATTGATCGCCGGGGGCTCGCCCCTCGCGCGCGACGCCGCGGCCTTTGAGGCGCAAGACGGCGCCCGAGGAAGAATTCTTCGGTATGCTGATCGACACGTCGCCGGCGATCGTCGGCGCGGTGATCTTGCCGCCGAGAACGGCTTCGGCGAGCGTCACCGGCGCTTCGATATGAATGTCGTCGCCGTCGCGCTCGAAAACGGCGTGGGGTTTCACCGTGATCTCGACAAGGACGTCGCCTTGCGGGCCGCCGGCGA
>DNZB01000235.1:4584-5618 GCA_003506635.1 Parvularcula sp. | reverse complement strand
GTGCCGAATAACGCCGGTTCGCTCGGCGTCGTGCGGGTGAGCGCCCCTGAGGGCGCGATCCTCAATGCGCCGCGCCCCTGCGCCGTATCGGCGCGCCATACGGTCGGGCAGATGCTGCCTGATGTCGTTCTCGGCGCGCTGGCGAAAGCCATTCCGGATCGCGTTCCGGCTGAGGGGGCTTCCTGTCTTTATCTTCCCGTCCTGCTTGGCGGGCGAAGCATTGGCGGCGCTGGCGAGGATTTCGTCGTCAACCCATTCTATACCGGCGGCGCCGGCGCGCGGCCGGGGAAGGACGGGCTTTCCTGCACGGCCTTTCCGTCGGGCGTGCGCAACACGCCGGTCGAAATCAACGAGGCGGCAGCGCCGATTATCATATGGCGCAAAGAGTACCGCACGGATTCGGGCGGCGCCGGGCGTTTGCGCGGCGGGCTCGGCCAGACGATCGAATTCGCGCATGCGGAAGGGCGCGTCTTCGCCGTCTCCAAGATGTTCGATCGCACAAGGCACCCGGCGCGCGGGCGCGACGGCGGCGGGGCGGGGGCCGTTGGCGGCGTCCGGCTCGGCGACGGAACTCCGCTGAAGGGTATGGGGCGCGAAATGATTCCGGAGGGCGCGCGCCTGATCGTCGAAACGCCGGGCGGGGGCGGCGCCGGCGCGCCGGCTGAGCGGGAGCGCGCACTCGTCGAGCGCGACCTGCGTCAGGGGTTCGTCAGCGCTGATGCAGCGATCGGAACTTATCGGCGGAAGTGAGGACTTCGCCAGCTAATGGCGCAAAGTTTCCTGCGCCCGCCATAAAGAGCCATCGCAGAGCCTGACGCAGGGCAGGCTCTACCAACGGGCGCCGGGGCGCGCAATTTCCTCGGGCCCTTTCCGATTTGCCTCGCCCCCGCGCCTTGGCCTAGACGCCCGCGGGCGAAGACTTCACAAAAAGCAGACGCCGACCAGGGCGTTTCCTCGGGAGAAGCCGGAATGACCAAGGCAGGAGCCAGGAAGAAAGGCGAAGCCAAGACGGAGGCGCGCCCCTTGAGCCTTCA
>DNZB01000235.1:0-4263 GCA_003506635.1 Parvularcula sp. | reverse complement strand
CCCGAAGCGGGCGCCGTCAGGATGCCGCCGGTCGACGTCGAGGCGCTGCATATTCACGACCTCGCCTATTCTGTTATCCGTGTACTGAACGACAAGGGCGAGGCTGTCGGTCCGTGGGCGGGGCAGCTGTCTGACGAAGCCCTTGTCGAAGGGCTGCGTCACATGATGACGGTGCGCGCGTTCGACGCGCGCATGCTGATGGCGCAGCGTCAGGGGAAGACCTCGTTCTACATGCAGGCCCTCGGCGAGGAGGCGGTCGCGTGCGCCTTCCGCATGGCGCTGCGGCCGGGCGACATGAATTTCTCGACCTATCGCCAGCAAGGGCTCCTGATCGCCGGCGGTTATCCGCTCGTCACGATGATGAACCAGATCTATTCGAACGCGAAGGACCCGATGAAAGGCCGGCAATTGCCGGTCATGTATTCATCGAAAAAGGACGGTTACTTCACGATATCGGGCAACCTCGCGACGCAGTTCATCCAGGCCGTCGGCTGGGCGATGGCGTCCGCCATCAAGGGCGATGACAAAGTCGCGGCAGGCTGGATCGGCGAGGGATCGACGGCGGAAAACGACTTCCATTCCGCGCTTGTCTTCGCCTCCACTTACAAGCCGCCCGTCATCCTCAACGTCGTCAACAATCAGTGGGCGATATCCACCTTTCAGGGAATTGCGCGCGGCAACGCCGCGACCTTCGCCTCGCGGGGGCTCGGCTTCGGCATTCCGGCCTTGCGCGTCGACGGCAATGACTACCTCGCCGTCTACGCCGTCGCCAAATGGGCGATCAGCCGCGCACGGATGAATCTCGGGCCGACGCTTATCGAATTCATTACCTATCGCGCCGGCGCGCATTCGACCTCTGACGACCCTTCCGGCTACAGGCCGAAGGACGAATCCTCAGGCTGGCCGCTCGGCGACCCGGTGGAGCGGTTGAAAAAGCACCTCACATTGCGGGGCGCCTGGTCGGAAGAGCGCCACGCGCAAGCCAAAGGCGAAATCGAAAGCCTTGTGGTGCAGGCGCAAAAGGAAGCCGAGAGCCACGGCACGCTGCATAACGGCCCCCATGCGCCCGCCGGCACGATGTTCGAAGATGTGTTCAGCGAGCCGCCCATTCATCTCATCCGCCAGCGTCAGGAAGCGGGGATATAAGCGATGACCCGCATGACCATGATCGAGGCGATCCGCAGCGCCATGGACGTCGCCATGGAGCGCGACGACAATGTCGTCGTCTTCGGCGAGGATGTCGGCTATTTCGGCGGCGTTTTTCGATGCACGGCGGGATTGCAGCAGAAATTCGGCCGCCAGCGCTGCTTTGACGCACCTATCAGCGAGAGCGGCATCATCGGCGCGGCGGTCGGCATGGCGGCTTATGGCCTGCGCCCGTGCGTCGAAATTCAGTTCGCGGATTATATCTATCCGGGCTATGATCAGCTGGTTTCGGAGGCCTCGCGCATCCGCTATCGCTCGGCGGGCGATTTTACGACGCCGTTGACCGTCCGCATGCCGACCGGCGGGGGCATCTTCGGCGGCCAGACCCACAGCCAGAGCCCCGAGACGCTGTTCGCGCATGTCGCGGGATTAAAGACCGTCATCCCGTCGAACCCCCATGACGCCAAGGGCCTTCTTATCGCGGCGATCGAGGACGATGATCCCGTCATCTTCCTCGAACCCAAGCGGCTCTATAACGGACCGTTCGACGGTCACCACGACCGGCCGGTGACGCCGTGGAAGAAGCACGATCTCGGCGAGGTGCCGGACGGCCATTACACCGTGCCGCTCGGCAAGGCGGCGATCATGCGCGAGGGCGGCGACGTCACTGTTCTGACCTACGGAACCATGGTGCATGTCGCGCTCGCCGCGGCGGCGGAGACGGGCGTCGACGCAGAGATCATTGACCTGCGCACCTTGCTGCCGCTCGACTTCGAGGCGATCGAGGCATCGGTCCGCAAGACCGGCCGCTGCGTCGTCGTAAACGAGGCGACAAAGACCTGCGGCTTTGCAGCCGAATTGATGGCGGTCGTGATGGAGGGCTGCTTCCATCATCTCGAAGCGCCGGTCATCCGCGTGACCGGCTGGGACACGCCCTATCCGCATGCGCATGAATGGGACTATTTCCCGGGACCGAAGCGCGTCGGCGCGGCGCTGAAGCGCGTGATGGAAGCATAGACAATAGGCAGTAGGCAATAGGCAGTAGGCAAGGCAGGAGGAAGCAGGCAGTTGGAGCGCGCTGAGCCGATAGCATCTTACCGCGACCTGCTTGTCTGGCAGCGCGCCATTGACCTCGCCGAACATTGCTACGCCATCACAAAGGATTTTCCGCGGGAGGAAGTTTACGGTCTGACGTCTCAGATTCGCCGCTGCGCGGTTTCTGTCGCCGCAAATATCGCCGAAGGCTATGGCCGTGACAGCGCTGGCGCTTACATTCAGCTCCTCAAGACCTCCCAAGGTTCGCTGAAGGAGCTTGAAACGCACTTGATCATTGCACGCAGGACCGGCATCGCTCGAGGAGAGGTCGAAACCGCGGCGCTCGCTAGAACGGACGAAATTGGACGCATGTTGCGGGCGTTGATACGGTCTGTCGAAAAATCGGCGGCCCACTAACCCTTGGCCTACTGCCTACGTCCGACTGCCTCTGATACCGACGGCGACACACGGAGAAGACGAAAATGGGCGTGCATGTCATCAAGCTCCCCGATGTCGGCGAAGGCGTCGCCGAGGCAGAACTCGTCGAATGGATGGTCAAGCCCGGCGACAACGTAATGGAGGACCAGGTCCTCGCCGCCGTGATGACCGACAAGGCGACGGTCGAAATTCCCTCGCCCGTCATCGGCAAGGTGATCTGGGTCGGCGCAAAGGCGGGCGAGATCGTCGCGGTCGGCGCGCCGATCGTTAGGCTCGAAGTCGACGGCGCCGGGAATGCGAAAGCGGAAGACGCCGCGCCGGCGCAAAAAGTGACGAAGCAAGCGGCCTCCGCTCCCCCGCCTGCGGAGGAGCTGTCCGCGAAGCGGACAGAGGGGGCCATTGCCGCGAAGAGTCCCCCTCAGTCCCCTACCGCCACCGCTCCCCCGCGAGCGGACGAGCCAAGGGCGACAGCCCGCCGAAAGGAGGGCGAAAAGCCGCTCGCTTCCCCGGCGGTCAGGAAGCGCGCCGCCGACAACGGCGTCGATCTCCGTCGCGTCATGGGGTCAGGCCCCGCAGGGCGCATCACGCATGAAGACCTCGACAATTATTTCGTGAACGGAGCATCGGCGCCGGCGGCGCGAGGGCAAGCGCCAGACACCAGCGTCAAGGAAATCCCGGTCATCGGCCTGCGCCGCAAGATCGCGGAGAAGATGACGGTCTCGCGCAGCCGCATCCCCGATATCGTCTATGTCGACGAGGTTGACATGACGGCGCTTGAGGACCTCCGCAGCAAGCTCAACGCGGAAAAGAAGGAAGGCCGCACGAAACTGACCGTGCTGCCGTTCCTGATGCGCGCAATGGCGAAGGCGATCGCGGAGCAGCCGCAGCTGAATTCGCTTTATGACGACGAGGCGGGCGTCGTTCGCCAATATGGCGGCGTCCATATCGGCGTCGCGGCGCAGACCGACAATGGCCTCGTCGTGCCGGTCGTCCGCCATGTGGAGGCGAAGGGCCTCTGGGAATGCGCGGGCGAAGTCGCGAGCCTCGCCGAAGCCGCCAAAAAGGGGACCGCGACACGCGAGGAGCTTTCAGGCTCGACGATCACCATCACCTCGCTCGGCGCGCTCGGCGGCATCGTCACAACGCCCGTCATCAATCACCCGGAAGTCGCCATCGTCGGCGTCAACAAGATGCAGGTGCGCCCCGTTTGGGACGGCTCGGCGTTCGTGCCGCGCAAGATGATGAACCTCTCCTGCGCCTTCGATCACCGCATCATCGACGGCTGGAACGCCGCGGTCTTCGTGCAGCGGGTGAAGACGCTGCTGGAGAACCCCGCGATGATTTTTGTGGAGTGAGGCAATCGGCAATGTACATTTAGGTCTCATGATTAATGAGCAGACCTTCGGACCATGATTGACGGCAATACTCTTCTGACGAAAGCTCTCGACGAGTTGCGAATCGACCTTTCTCGGCTTGTCGCGCGGTGCTCAATTTGGGTGCACCCTGAAGTTTTTCATAGGCTCAATTCATTCAGACCTAATGCGGTCTGGTTTCCAGATTGTCGTCGAGTACGGGTCGGCGAAAAAGTAAAATCGAAGGTCGATGGCGTCTGCCTAGATGATAATTCGAAAGCGAATTTAGCGA
>DNZB01000056.1 GCA_003506635.1 Parvularcula sp. | reverse complement strand
TCTGCGAGGGCGAGGAGGAAATCGGCTCGCCGCACTTCCGGCAGGTCGCGCTGCACCCGTCGATCCGGCCCTATCTCGAAAAATGCCTTGGCGTCGTCATTCCCGCGGGTTGGCAGAACCCCAACGGCGCCGTCACCATCAATCTTGGCTCGAAAGGCATTATTGAGCTTGAACTGATCGCGAGCGGCGAGAAATGGGGACGAGGTCCGGAAAAGGACATTCACTCAAGCCTCAAGGCGCAGGTCGACAGTCCGGTCTGGCGGCTTGTCGAAGCGCTGTCGACGCTGACGAAGGACGGCGGCAACACGCCGGCGATCGAGGGCTGGTTCGAGAAAGTCCGCCCGCTGACGAAGCGCGAAAGGGAGCTGATCGCCCTTTCGGCCAGGGCGACGAACGAGGCGGACCGCAAGAAAGCGCTCGGCGTCAAACGCTGGATCGACGATCTTTCATGGGAGAAATCGCTCGAACGCCTCGCCGCGCAGCCGACGGTCAACATCGAAGGACTCGTCGCCGGCTATACCGGACCGGGGGGCAAGACGGTCTTGCCCGCGCGCGCCGTCGCCAAGCTCGATTTCCGCCTCGTGCCCGACATGACGGTCGCCGACAGCCTTGAGAAGCTGAAGCGCCACCTGGCGAGCAAGGGCTTTCCCGACGTCGAGGTGAACATGAGCGGCGGCTATGACCCGACCGAGACAGCGGAAGGCAGCGCGGTCATTCGCGCGCAGCAGGCCGTCTATGACCGCGCGGGCGTCGCCAACACGCTCTATCCGCGCAACGCCGGTTCCTGGCCCGGGGTCGTTTTCACAGGCGAACCCCTGAAACTTCCCGCCGGCCAGTTCGGCCTCGGCCATGGCGGCGGCGCGCACGCGCCTGACGAATATTACGTCATCGAATCGACGAACCCCAAGGTTGCAGGGCTCGCCGACGCGACGATGGGCTATGTGGATTTTCTTTATGAGATGGCGACGATCAGCATCTAGGAGGCGAACAACGCGCATCCGCCGCGCTTTAGAGGGTGTACGGATGACGAACGCCGGGATCGTCCCCGGGAAAGTCCTTCGTGTTTCGTGTAACAAGCAGAAGGCCGTTCGCCCGAGCCGACGCCCAGATTACGGCGTCGGGCAGCTTGATTTTCCGCTCACGGCGCAGCGCTACGGCGACTCTCGAGACCGCTTCGTCGAGTTCGATGAGCTCAAATCCGCGCAGGAAGCTGCGCGTCGCGACTTCCGTCGCCTGCGGCGCACCCACCATTACCTCTATCCAAGTTATGGCGCTGATCGCTTTCAACTCATAACGGGCGAATTCAGCCCGCGCCTTCGGCTGCTCATTAAGGAAATCGATCAGAATGTTAGTGTCGAAGAGCGCGTTCACCATTCGGCGCGCAGCTTCCGCTCATATTCGAGACCGTCGACCTTCTTACAGCCCCACAGTCCGAACGCGTCACTTTCAGCGCTCGCGCGTTCTTTCTTTAGGAATTCGTCGACGGCTTGCCTGATCAAGGAAGCGCGGGAACGCTTCGCAGCCGCCGCAGCTTCATCAAGCGCCCGCATTTGCTGGTCATCAAGATCGATAAGCGTTCGAGACATGATATATGATATACTTGCAGTATATCAAACTGTCAATTCCCCCCTACTCCGCCGCCACGGCCCCCTCATGCGCGATGAACCCGCCGGACTGGCGCGCCCACAGCTCGGCATAGAGCCCGCCTTTGGCGACAAGGCTTGCATGCGGCCCCGCTTCGACGATGCGGCCCTTGTCAATGACGACGAGCCGGTCGAGCTGTGCGATGGTCGAGAGGCGATGCGCGATGGCGATCACCGTCTTGCCGCGCATCAACGCGAAGAGATTTTCCTGAATGGCGGCTTCAACCTCCGAATCGAGCGCCGAGGTCGCCTCGTCGAGGACGAGGATCGGCGCGTCTTTCAGGAACACACGCGCGATGGCGATGCGCTGGCGCTGGCCGCCGGAGAGCTTCACGCCGCGCTCGCCGACATGCGCGTCGAAACCTTTGCGCCCTTCCCCGTCTTCCAGCGCTTCGATGAAGTCGAGCGCGTTGGCGCGCCGCGCTGCTTCGCGCACCGCATCGTCATTCGCGCCGGGGCGGCCATAGGCGATGTTTTCGCGGATCGAGCGATGGAGAAGCGAAGTGTCCTGCGTGACGACGCCGATCTGCGCGCGCAAGGAGGACTGGCTGACGCTTGCAATGTCAGCGCCGTCGATCAGGATGCGCCCGCGCTCGGGATCATAAAAACGCAACAGAAGGTTGACGAGCGTCGTCTTGCCGGCGCCCGAGCGGCCGACGAGGCCGACCTTCTCTCCCGCCGGAATGGCGAGCGTGAAATCGTCGATGACGCCGCCGTCCTTGCCGTAGTGGAATGCAACGCCCTCATAAGCGATGTCGCCGCGCGGGCGTTCCATGACGGCTGCGCCCGGCCGGTCCTCGACCGCCGCCGACTTCGCCAGCATTCCCATGCCGTCATAGACCGTGCCGATATTCTCGAAGAGGCCCGAAACCTCCCACATGATCCATTGCGACATGCCGTTAAGACGAAGCGCCAGCGCGATCGAGGCGGCGATGGCCCCGACGGAGATCACGCTGCCCAGCCAGAGGCTGATCGAAAGGCCCGCGATCACGAAAACGGCGAGGCAATTGTTGAAATAGACAAGATTGTTGAACAGCGTGACAAGCCGCATCTGCGGATGCACCGTGGCGAGGAACTCCTCCATGCTTTCGCGCGCGAAGGCTTCCTCGCGGCCGGCATGGGCGAAAAGCTTGACGGTTGCGATGTTCGTGTAACTGTCGACGATCCGCCCCGTCATCACCGAGCGCGCGTCCGCCTGTTTCTCCGCGACGTCTTTGAGGCGCGGAATGAAATAGGAGATGAGGCCGATATACGCGGCGAGCCAGAGGAGAAGCGGCAAGGCAAGGCGCCAATCGGCCGCCGCAACCATAGCGATCATCGCGAAGAAATAGACGGTGACGTAAACAAAGACGTCGAGCAGCTTCATCACCGCCTCGCGCACCGCGAGCGAGGTCTGCATCACCTTGGTCGCAACGCGGCCCGCGAACTCATTCGCGAAAAAGCCCATCGACTGGCCAAGCAGGTGGCGGTGCATTCGCCAGCGCGCGCTCATCGGGAGATTGCCGATAAGCGCCTGAAACTGGACGAGCGAATGCGCGAGCGCCGCTGCAGGCAGCCCGATGACGAGAAGAAGGCCCATCGACAGGAGCTTGCCGGCCTCCCGCGTCAGGAAGCCGTCGCGTTCGGCGTTCGCCAGCCAGTCGACGATGCTGCCGAGAAAGGCGAACAGATAAACCTCGCCGACTGCGATCGCGGCGGTGAGGAGCGAAAGCGAGAGCAGCCACCAGCGCGCATCCTGCACATAATGCCAGCAGAACGCGGCAAGACCTTGCGGCGGCGCGCCGAGGCGCGTCTCCGGGAAGGGCGGCAGGCGGGATTCGAAAAACCGGAACATCACGCGAAGCTCATGCCCGAACCCGGGGCGGACGGCAAACCTGGCAATAAGGACGCCGCCGCAGAAATCGCAACGCCGTTGTCAGCTGGGCTGAGGCCCCGCTGGACTGCCTGCGCCGGCAATCGTCTTTTTACGGGCCGGCGTGTCCGCGCCAGGAGGCGGCGCGGAACGCAAGGCCGTATGAGCGATTTCAACAG
>DNZB01000193.1 GCA_003506635.1 Parvularcula sp. | reverse complement strand
ATCTGCGGAATCGTCGCCTCGCCGACGCCGACGATGCCGATTTCCTCCGATTCGATCAGCGTGATGGAAAGCGCCGGGCCAAACGCCTTCGACAGCACCGACGCCGCCATCCACCCCGCCGTGCCGCCGCCGACGATGACGACGGAGCGGAGCGGATCGCGATTGCGCGGCGGCGAGAATGTCATGCGGCGAACCTAACGTGTCGGCGGCGATTGTCGAACGGTGAAGGCGCGCCTCTTTGCCTTCCCCTTGTCGGGAGGCGAAGAAGCGAGCAGCGCCCGAACCACAAAAAAACCCCGCCGGCCCGGGAGGAGGCCGGCGGGGTTTAGAGACGCTCGGGAGGGAGCGTTTAGAAAGTCTTCGAGACGCCGATCAGGTAGGTGCGCCCGTAGCTTTGATGGTCAATGATTTCGCCCGGACCATTAAAGGTCACGAAAGGCTCATCCGTGAGGTTGAGGCCTTGTACCGTGACGCGCGTACCGCCCAGAGCCCCGTCGCCGCCGAAAGTGTAGCCGATCTGGGCGTCAAAGATGGATTCGGCCTTCGCGTTCCGCAGGGTGCGTGTCGCGCTCAAAGCCGAAACTTCAGCCAGGAACTGCGACCGGTAACGGTGGCTCACCCTCGCTTCAAACCCGCCCTTCTCGAAATAAAGGGTCGAATTGACCACCCACTTCGATAGACCCGGAATAGAGATGGTTAGCGGCGCAAGCTGCGGCAGGCTTGGGCTTAGCGGCGGCGTGAAGGTCAGAGTAACTTCGCTATCCGTATACGAAGTCGATGAGATCACGCCGAACGGCGCAAGGATTGATTCGTCGCCGAACAGCGTCCCCGGCAAGGAGACGGAGAATTCAAAGCCCTTGATTGATCCCGAGCCGTTGTTTGACGGTCTCGAAAACGGCCCGATCGGCGAATTCAGCAGCGCCGCCTGAGCCGGCGTCAATTCAGCATCGATGAAATCGCTGAAATCGAAAGCGAAGGTATCCCCGGCGTTCACGTAGTCCTCAAGATCCTTATAGAATCCCGCAACCGAGATGTAGCCCGCGCCGCCGAAGTAATGCTCGAGCGACAGGTCCACCTGGTTAGCGATGTAAGGACGCAAGCGCGGATTCCCGCCGCCGGCCGAGAAGACAAAGACGTCGACCCCTTCGGTGTTGCCCGGCGCATCACTGCCGATGATGTTCGTATTGACGCCAAGCGACAAGCTGGCGTTCAACTGATCCATGCGAGCCCGAGCAAGCGTCCGCGACGCGCCGAGGCGGAGGAAGGTCGATTCGCCAAGCTCCCAATTGAGGTTCAAGCTGGGCAGGATGTCGGTGAATTTGTCGCCGTCCTCGACTGTCTCCGCAATATTCTCGAGATCGTCAGTGACCGAAACGCCGGTCGGGATCCGGAAGCCGAGCGAAGACTGGTCGGTATGGACGAGCTGGGCCCCGATATTGCCGGTCAGCGGGAAGATGAAGTTCGTATCGACATTGAACTTCACCCACGCCTGGAAAATGTCCTCCTCAACCGTCCAGTCCTGCGCCGTCGAGAAGGACGAAAGCGACACGAATTGGGGCTGATAGAATCCATTCTCAAGCAGGAAGAACGGGTCGTAGCAGACCTGTCCGGGAATGCCGAAGAAGGTCAGACCGCAATCGCTTCCATCGCTGACGAGCGCTTGCGCCGGAATGGGCGCTGTGCGCACGGCGCCGCCGGCGAGCGAAACGCCGTTTCCAGGCAGGGTCAGGAATTGCTGATCGATATTACGCGTCTTTTCGCGCATCGAGTAATCGACGCCGACTTCGACGTTGCTGAAGATCGTGTCGAGATCCCGATTGACGCTGGCGCGCAGATGCAGGAGTTCATCGACCGTATCCGGCGAGTTGATGAATCCGGCCTGAACGAGGTCGTTGCCCTGCCCCCAGCCGAGCGGGTCGGTGAGGACGAACAGGCTCGTATCCGCATAATTCAGCGTAGGGCTGAGACGGAAGAAGCCATCAGAGTCCCGAACCGCGTTGATCGTGTCAGCGGCGCCAGGATTGGCGTTGGCGTCGGGAACCGTCCGGGTGTCGCAGCCCGGCCAACAATATCCGGTGCCGGAATAGGATTCGATGAGGTCATCCTCGCGGTCGGCTTTGGAATAGCTGATATCCATTTCGAGACCCCAGGTCTCGCTATCGAATTTGCCGTTCCAGCCGGCGGAAACCAGTTCAGCGCGACGACGATTGAAGTCGTTGCGAACGACGCCGCGGACGTTGTCAAACGTGATATCAGTCGCGATTCCGTTGGCGTTTGTCGCGTTGACGGTTTCGGTCGTGCCGAAGAAGCTGAAGCCCGTCTCGATGCCGCGAATTGGATTGTCTTCCGCGAAATCTGAATAGAAAATGTCAATCGTCGACGTGAAGTTATCTGTCGGATGATACTGGAGAGTGCCCATGACGCCGACGCGGTCAAGATCGACCGAGGAAGCGAAGGACTTCTGACCGTCGATCGTGCCGCCGCCATAGCCCCAGGCGTTGAAATTCTCCCCCTGCGAAGGCGACGACTGCACCGCAACGCCGATCGCGACGCCCACCGTATCGTCAGCAAACTGATCGACATAAGTTCCAACGACACGATAGCCGTCGCCGGAGGCATCCGGATTGAGCGAGCCGTCTTCGTTGAACTCGTACCGGGCGTTGACGTTGAAGATGCGCTCGCTTTTATCGAGCGGCCGAATAGTGCGAAGATCGACCGTACCGGCAAGCCCCTGGCCGACAAGCCCGGCGAAGGGCGTCTTGTAAACAACCGCCTGCGACAGCAATTCCGCCGGGTACTGATCGAATTCGACGCCGCGGTTGTCCGACGTCGTCACCTGCTCACGACCATTGAGGAGGGCCGTAGAAAAGTCAGGGCCAAGGCCGCGAATCGAGAGCCCCTGAGCACGGCCGTTAAGGCGTTGCGTCGCGAGACCCGGGAGACGGCCGAGCGATTCCGCAATCGAGATGTCGGGAAGCTTGCCAATGTCCTCAGCCGACACCGCTTCGATAATGGATGAGTTATCCCGCTTCGCCGCGACAGAATTTTCGAGCGAGGAGCGAAAGCCGGTGACGACGATTTCGTCCGTCTGTTCGTCCGCGTCCTGAGCAAATGCCGGCGCGGCCAGGCCAAGCGCGGCGCCCGAGGACAGCAGAGTCGCGCGGAATAGCTTCAGTTCCTTACGCATTAGTTCCCTCCCAGTGCGTTTCTCGCCGGACGGATGTCCGGCCCTGTTGCCGCCGGTATCGCAAAATTCTGCAAACCGGTCAACAAATGCGCATGATCGGGGGAATGCTATTCTCACCAGGCATGCCGGTGAGCATGGTTTTTTACGCCTTGATGCGGCATTTCTGCGACAGATGGCGAAAGCCGTCAGCCTGCCAGGTGTCGAGCGTCAATTGCAAAAACTTGCAAAATGTAGGGGTTGGCGCTGCAAATATTGATTCTGCGCTGCAACAGAAACCTATGGTCGGGGTGGCTTCAGCGCGTTCGCCCTTCGCGCATTGGCCTCGATCCCGGCCCAGTCGCTGCTCGCGATCATCGCCCGTGTGGCGACCCAGGTGCCGCCGAGGCAAGGGACGTTCGGCAGCGCGAAGTAGTCGCCCGCCCGCTCCGCCGCAATGCCGCCCGTCGGGCAGAAGCGGAGGTCTGGCAGCGGTCCGGCGAGGGATTTAAGGTACGCCGCGCCGCCTGCGGGCTCGGCCGGGAAGAACTTCATCGCGCGGTAACCGGCGTCAGCCGCCGTCATCGCTTCGCTCGCCGTCGCGACGCCGGGAAGCGCCGGGGCGACGCGCATGGCCCTGAGCAGGCTCGCGCTTGCGCCGGGGCTGACGAGGAAATCCGCGCCGGCGGCGAGCGAGCGAGCCACATCCTCGTCAGTGCGGATCGTGCCCATGCCGACGATGAGCGCCGGCGCCGCGCGTTTCATCTCGCAGAGCGCGGCGAGCGCCGCCGCCGTGCGCAGCGTCAATTCGACGACCTTGAGCCCGCCCGCCTCAAGCGCGCGCGCGAGCGGCGCGGCGTCTTCGACCCGATCGACCTCAAGAACCGGAATGATCGAGGCGGCCGCCATGATCTCTTCAATGCGCATCGAGGCTCGCTTTCAGTTTCGCCGCCGCGCCGACAAGCGCCGCGCCGTCGCGCGTAATGAGTTTGATGGGGACCGCGCCGACATAATCGCGCATGCGGCCCTTGTCCATGACCCGGACGACAAACGCGGTCTCAAGAAAGGTTTCCCGGATTTTAGGGATGATGCCGCCGC
>DNZB01000178.1:5137-6734 GCA_003506635.1 Parvularcula sp. | reverse complement strand
GAAATCACCGGCCCCATGAAGGGCTGCGGCTCGTCAAAGGGCGCGCCCACCATGAGCCGATCCGTCAGCTTCGCCAGCGCGTCGATATAACGGTCGCCGCGCTCGCCTTCGGGAAGGATGAGCCGGCGCGCGCAGGTGCAGCGCTGACCGCTGGTCAGGAACGCCGACTGCACGACCGTCCATGCGGCGGCGTCGACATCGTCCGTGTCCCACCAGATCAGCGGATTATTGCCGCCGAGTTCGAGCGCGGTGATGACATCGAGCCGGTCGGCGAATTTCTTGTGGATGACGAGGCCGGTCCGGTAGCCGCCGGTGAAAAGAACGCCGTCGATCCCATCGGCGTCGAGCAGCGCTTCGCCGGTCTCCCGCGCGCCATGGACGAGATTGACGACGCCCTTCGGCGCGCCCGCTTCCTCCATCGCCTTGACGATGAAGCCGCCAGGCCCCGGCGCCATTTCCGACGGCTTGAAGACGACGGTGTTCCCGGCAAGGAGCGCCGGCACGATATGCCCGTTCGGCAGATGCGCCGGGAAGTTGAACGGCCCCAACACCGCCATCACGCCATGCGGCTTGTGGCGAAGCATGCCCTTTGTCGCGCCCGTCGCCGTCTCGCGCACGCCGGTGCGTTCCTCATAAGCGCGGATCGAAATGTCGACCTTGCCCGCGACCGTCGCGCTTTCGGTTCTCGTCTCCCAGAACGGTTTGCCGGTCTCAATGGATATAAGCCGCGCGAGCTTTTCCGCGTCGCGCTCGATAATCTCCTTGTAGCGGCGCAAGATCTTCACGCGCTCCGCGAAGGGCGTCAGCGCCCACCCTTCAAAGGCGGCGCGCGCGGCGTTAACCGCCTCCTGCACGTCGGTGCGCGTCGCGGCGGCCGCTTCGAAGATCTGCGCGCCGGTCGCGGGATCGAACGACTTGACGCTTGCGCCCGCGCCGTCCCGCCATTCGCCGTTGATGAAAATCTTTTCCATGAGGCTCACCACGCCACGCAGCGAACAAAGTCGCCCGTCTTTACGTTCAGCGCCTTCGCAGCGTCTTTCGAGACTATCAGGCTGTCCCCGTCGATCTGAGCTTTCTCGCGCACGCAGCGGAAAGACGACACCGCGCCCGCCGCCATCAGCATCGTCTCGCCGTTCGCCACGTCCCCCGTCGCGAAGAGGCGTTTGACGCGGCTTTCGCGGATGGTGCGGATCTGGCTCGTCTTGGCGTCAACGAGCGGACCGCCGTCGAAAATGTCGATATACTGGTCCCACTCAAACCCTTCCTCGATCAGCATGTCGTAGGCGGCTCGCGCGCTTTCATGGGGGCGCCCGATGCAGGCGCGCGCTTCGGGCGAGAGGAACACGGTGTAGACCGGGTGGCGCGGCATCAGGTCCTGGATGAACTGGTTGCCGTGCGTCGCATTGTGAAGGTCGGCCGCGACAAAATCCATTTCGAAGAAATGCCGGCCGACCGATTCCCAGAACGGCTGTTCGCCGTTCGGACCGCGCCAGCCGCGCAATTCCGCGCAAATATGCTCGGCGATGATCTCGGGCTTTTGCGCGATGAAGAGATAGCGCGAGCGGGCGAGCAGCTTGCCCCACCCGCCGCGGCGCGC
>DNZB01000178.1:2755-4799 GCA_003506635.1 Parvularcula sp. | reverse complement strand
CGCCGCGTCGTGCGCTCATATTCCGCCGAGTAATGCACCTCGTCGATCAGCTTGTAATTAATGAAGCCTTCTTTCAGGCCGATCGCCGAGAAGACGCCGGCGGTGCCGAGCAGCTTCCCGTCTTCTTCGAGCACGGTCATGTAAACTTCGCCGCCCGGCCTCGCGGCGCCGCTGGCGAAGCTGTCGACGGCGCGGCCGACGCGCTCCTTCAGCGCGTCGTCGTCGTCGGGGAGATTGGTCATCCCCCCGCCGGTGACGCGCGCGAATTCACGCAGCTGGCCGTAATCCTCGCGCCGCACGGGCCTGATGAAGGGAACGCTCATGCGGATTTCAACCCCGGATTTGGAATGTCGCCTGCGGCGATGCGCAACAGGAGAAGCGCCGACAGCTTCGCACGCTCTTCAAGACTGTCGAGCCTGACGAATTCATCAGCGCTGTGGATGGCGCCGCCGCGCGCGCCCAATGTGTCGATGACGGGAACGCCGGCCGCCGCGATATTGTTGCCGTCGCAGACCCCGCCGGTCGCCTTCCAGCCGATATCAAGGCCAAGCTCGACGCCGCAATCCTTCAGTGCACGGAAAAACGCCTCCAGCTGCGGCGTCATGGGCTTCGGCGGGCGCGCAAAAGACCCATGAAGATGCGCGTGATAGCCCTCGCGCGCGTTTGTCGCGGCAAGAAGGCGCTCTGCCTCGGCGGCGAACCATTCAGCATCCTCGGCGCGGTCGGCGCGCGCGTTGAAGCGGACGACCGCGCTCTCGGGAACGACGTTGTTCGGTCCGCCGCCGTCGATCTTCGCGACATTGACCGTAAGGCCGGAGCGCGCGCCCGTCAGCGCATCGAGCGCCGCGGCGAAGCGCGCCGCCTCCGCGACCGCATTTCGCCCCGCCGCATGGTCGCGCCCGGCATGCGCCGCGCGGCCCTGAAAGACCGCGGAAAAATTGCCGCTGCCCTTGCGTGCGCCGGCGAGCGTTCCGTCCGCCATCGCGGGTTCATAGACCATCGCGAAGTGCGCGCGCCGCGCGGCCTCGAAGAGGATCGGCGCCGATCCTGGCGAGCCGATTTCCTCATCAGCGTTGAGGATGATCTCGTAACCGATGCGCCCGGCGAAGCGCGAGGCTTCGACCGCCTTCAGCGCCTCCAGCATGACGAGGAGGCCGCCCTTCATGTCCGCGGCGCCCGGCGCGTTCAGCGTGTCGGCGTCGATCAGGCGATCCGACTGGAACGGGTGATCGGCGGCGAACACCGTATCCATGTGACCGGCGAGAAGAACGCGCACCGGCGCTTGCGGCCGCTTGACGAGGCGAAGGCATGCCCCCAGCGCGCGGGTTTTCACCTCGCCGGCCGGCGTTACAACCTCCTGGGGCGCGCATGGGACTTCCTCGACATCGCCGAGGGCGCCGAAGGCGTCGAAGAGCGCCGCCCGCATCCTGGCGAGGCCGCCAAGATTGAGGCTTCCTGTGTTGATCGCGCACCACTCCCGCAAGCGCACGGTCATCGCCCCGCGCGCCCCGTCGAGGACCTTCAAGTCCTTTGAAATATCTGTCTTTCCCGCCATCGGGGAGGAGACCTAGCCTTGGCCCCGCGCGCCCGCAAGCCGGATGGACGCGAGCATTGCCCCGGCTTTTAGAACCTTCCTATAGTTTCGGCCGTTCAAAGCCTTAGGGCGCATCATCCGCCATCGAGTTCACCCGGCAATGCTCAACGCCGCCGCCCGTTCATTGTCGGTTCTTGCAGACGCCGCGCGCCGCGCCGGCGCCATGCTGCTGGTTTTCTTCGCCGCACTGACGGCCGGGGCGGGCTGGTACGCCGCGACAGCCTTAAGGGTCGATACCGACACGAGCGCGATGCTTGACGAGACGCTTGATTTTCAGGTGCGCGCCAAGGCGCTGCGCGCCGCCTTTCCGGAGATCAAAACTGATGTCGCCGTAGTCCTGCGCGCGCCGACGATGGATGAGGCGGACGCCTTTGCGGGCGCGCTTGCGGCGCGCGCGGACGCGAACGACGCGGCGTTCGACGGCGCCTTCGCGGCGGCGGCGGATCCCTT
>DNZB01000178.1:0-2380 GCA_003506635.1 Parvularcula sp. | reverse complement strand
CTCTTCGCGACGCTCGCTGAAAACGATGCGCTCGCCGAGCGGTCGAAGCTCGGGCGGGACACGCTGCAGTCGATCTACGCCGAGCTTGCGGGCGTCATCGAAGCGTCGAACCGCGGTGACACGCGGCCCTTTTCGTGGATGGGCGCGATCGCCGGCGAGACGGGCGGGGACAAGCCCTTCATGCGCACGGTGCAGATCGCGCCGAGGCTCGACTATTCGCGCCTGCAGCCCGCAAAGCCCGCCCTGACAGCTCTGCGCGCCGAGATTGAGACGCTGAAGGCCCAGAACCCGCGCGTCGAAGCTTACATCACCGGCGATCCCGCGCTGCGCGCGGATGAACTCGCCTCGGTCGCCGACGGCATCGAGATTTCTTTTCTCATTTCGTTCCTCAGCGTCGGCGCGCTTCTCTTCATTTGCTTCCGTTCGCTGCCGCTGACGCTCGTCACCCTCGCCTCGCTCGTCATTTCGATCGTGCTCACCGCCGCTTTCGCCGCGTTCTTCGTCGGCAAGCTCAACCTCGTTTCGGTCGCGTTCACCGTGCTGATGGTCGGGCTCGGCATCGATTACGCGGTGCATCTGCTGCTCCATGCGCAAGAGCGCCGGGCCGAAGGGCTGGAGGCGGCGGCGGCGCTGCGTGCGGCGACGGACGATGTCGGCGCGGGGCTCTTGCTTGCCTGCGCAACGACGGCGCTCGGCTTTCTCGCGTTCGTGCCGACGGCGTTCGACGGCATTGCGCAGCTTGGGCTCATCGCCGGGGCCGGGGTCGTAATCGCGCTTTTCGTGTCGCTTACCTTCATCCCGGCGGCGATCGGCGTTTTCGGGGTCAAAGCGCGGGCCGGAGCTGTCCGGCGCGCCGGCGTCGACCGCTTCGCGCAGGCAAAGACCGGCGTCGCGGTCGCGACCGTCATCGCCGGAACGCTGTCGCTCTTCTTGTTGCCGCAGTCGCGCTTCGACGCCGATCCGATGAGCCTGCGCGATCCGAAATCGCCGTCGGTCGAAGGGTTCAACCTTCTTTTCGACGACCCCGAAACCTCGCCCTATCGCGTGACGCGCCTTGTCGCCAGCGAAACGGAGGCCGCGGCGAGCGCTGCAACGGCGCGCGAACTCCAAACAGTCCGGAGCACGCGCACGCTTTTGAATTTCATTCCCGAAGATCAGGACGAAAAGCTCGACCTCATCAGCTATTCGGCGGGCGCACTCGCCTTCGCGCTTGACGCGGCGCCCGACAAGAGCGCGGCGCCTTCTGCGGACGCCGGCGCGCGCGCGCTGAAGGCGCGGCTTGAAAGCGCCTATGACGCGACAAGCCCGGCGGGGCGCCTTGCGGTCGCGCTCGGCGCGGCGCTCGAAAGTCCTGAGGGCTTCGCCGCGATCGAAAATAACATCTTCGCCTATTGGCCGGCGCTGATCTCGCGCCTCAAGGACCAGCTCGGCGCCGATCATGTCGGGATCGACACCCTGCCCGACAACATCAAGCGGCGCTATCTTTCCGCCGACGGCCAATGGCGCGTCGATATCCTGCCCGCCGCGGACGGGCGCGATCCGAAGGCGCTCGCGGCGTTCGTGAAATCGGTCGAAGAGGTCTTCCCCGACATCGGCGGCGGCGCGGTGCAAAGCCAGAGATCCGGCGAGACGATCGCCCGCGCGATGGTCGAGGCGAGCCTGATCGCGTTCGCCGTCATCACCGTCTTCCTGTTCTTGCTGCTTCGGCGCGTCGAAGACGTGCTGCTGATGCTGTTCCCTTTGACGCTCGCCACGTCGTTGACGATCGCGGCGGGCGTCGCGTTCAACATCCCGTTCAACTATGCAAACGTCATCGTGCTGCCGCTCCTTCTCGGCATCGGCGTCGACAGCGGCATTCACCTCGTGATGCGCGAAAGGCGGACGGAAGATGACGGCGTGGCGACGCGGCGGGCGGTGTTGTTCGCGGCGCTGACGACGATCGCCTCCTTCGGCAGCCTGACGCTGTCGAGCCATCGCGGAACGGCGAGCATGGGCGCGCTGTTGTCGATCGCCATCGGCTTCACGCTGCTCTGCACGCTCATCGTCCTGCCCGTCGCCCTGCGGCTGGTCAGGCGCAAGAACTGAGGTTAATGCGGGGTCATTCGCCTCGTCATCACAAAGAGTTCACCGGATAACGCTTCAATCTCGCCGCAATCCGCCCTTATCTCGCCCGCTCGTTCCTGGAGTGTCTGACCGATGAACCGTTTCGCCGCCGTTTTCGCCGCGCTCGCCCTCGTCGCGCCCATGGCGCCCGCCGCCGCGCAAGGATCGCCGGCCGCCGAGACCGCGAAATCCGCTGATATCGAGGCGGCGGTCGCGTTCGCGAAGAAGTTGACGGCGGACGCGACGACGGCGCTCACCTCGTCGAGGCCGAAGGCGG
>DNZB01000216.1 GCA_003506635.1 Parvularcula sp. | reverse complement strand
CGCCCGACCCTGCGATCTTGCGCCTTGGCGGCGGCGCGCCGTTTTTCGACGCCGTCGCGCCGGCTGAATTTCCGCGCGCGGATTTGCGCTACCGCAATGACCGCTGGGCCCGCGCCGTCGGCCTTGCTCATCTCGGCGATGATGCGTGGCTCAGCCATTTCGCGCGGTTTCATCCGCTGCCGGACAATCTGACCGCGCCCGTCGCGCTGCGTTATCACGGCCATCAGTTCCGCGTTTACAATCCCGATATCGGCGACGGGCGGGGCTTCCTGTTCGCGCAATTGCGCGACGGCGAAGGGCGCCTTCTCGACCTCGCCACCAAGGGCTCCGGCAAGACGCCCTATTCGCGCACGGCGGACGGGCGGCTGACATTGAAGGGCGGCGTGCGCGAAATCCTCGCGACCGAAATGCTCGAGGCCCTCGGCGTTTACACCTCGAAGACCTTCAGCGTCGTCGAGACCGGCGAATCGCTCGTCCGCGGCGACGAACCCTCGCCTACGCGGTCCTGCGTCCTTGTGCGGCTCGGCCACAGCCATGTCCGCTTCGGGACGTTTCAGCGCCTCGCCTTCGAGGAGGACGCCGAGGCGATCTTGAGGCTGATCGATTATTCAATCGCGGCGTTCGATCCCGACCTCGCCGGGACGGATGACCGGATTTTGCGCTGGTTCGCCCGCGTCATCGCACGCACCGCGCGGCTTTGCGCGCAGTGGATGGCGGCGGGTTTCGCGCACGGCGTCCTCAACACCGACAACATGAACGTGACGGGCGAAAGCTTCGACTACGGCCCCTGGCGGTTCCTGCCGTATACGGACCTTTCCTTCACCGCCGCCTACTTCGACCGGTCGGGGCTTTACGCCTACGGCCGTCAGCCGGAGGCGGCGCTGTGGAACCTTTCGCGCCTCGGCGGCGCCTTGACGCTGGTCGCGGGGACCGAGGCGCTCAACGCCGCGCTTGCGGCGTTCCCTGCGGCGTTCGAACGCGCGATGGGGGACGCCTTCTTCCGCCGCCTCGGCCTTGCGCCGCCGGCGGACGGGGGTTTTGATTTCGCCGTCGCGCTCCTTCAGTGGATGGAGGCGACAAGGATTCCCTTCGAACGGGTTTTTTTCGACTGGTTCTGCGGCTCGGCGGCGCGGGCGGCGGCGAGCCCTGAGGCCGCGCGTTACGCCGCGCCGGAATTTTCGGCCCTGCGTGCGCGATTGTCGGCCTCCGCGCCCGAACGGCCCGAACGCCTCGCCCACCCCTATTTTTCCAGCGCGCCCTTGACCATGCTCATCGACGAGGTCGAGGCGATCTGGGCGCCGATCGCCGAACGCGACGACTGGTCGGCGCTTGAGGATAAGCTGCGCCGCATCGCGGAAATGCGCGAAGCGCACGCCTTCAACGCCTCGCGCTACGTCGCCGATCCTTATCCGTAATAGGCCGCGAAGACGGCGGCGAGCATCGCGGCCCCGCCGACGGCAGGCGCGCCGAAGGCGAGCGCGGCCCGGCGCCGCGGGTCGGCGAGCATCGACATCCGCAGCGGCGCGAGCGCGAACAGCATCGGCGCGACGGCGATCAGGTACCGCCCCTGAAAGCCCTTGATCACGCCCGCGCCGACGCCGTTCCACTGGAAATAGACGAGCGTCAGGATCGCAAGGCAGGTCGCGAGAAACACCCCGCCGAGGATCATTCGTCCGTATAAGGATCGCATCGCGGCCGGCGGCGCCGCGCCCGAGAAGAGCACGAGCAGGAAGGCGGCGCTCAACAGCGCGTAATAGGGCGCAGCGAGGGGGATGTTCGTCCATCCGGCGACGCCGAAGAACATCTGCATGGCCGCGCCTGGCGCATCCGACGCAAAGAGCGTGCGCGCGACGACCCCGGCGTAACCGAGCGGGTCGGCGATGACGCCGGCGAGCTGCTCCGCGGGCGCGACGCGGTTGGCGTCAAAGGTCGAATAGACCATCCCGTCAAGCATCGCCGACTTGACGACCATCGCCCAGGCAAGGCTGGCGATCACGCCCGGCAGGATGATGAGCGCCATCGCGCCGAGCCGGCGCGCGCGCGATCCGAACGCCGACGCCGGAATGACAAGCGCGATCGCGGGGGCGAGAAGATAGCCGGACTTGAATTGTCCGAGGAAAAATCCGGTCACGGCGAGGAGCGCGACGGCGCGCCCTGTCAGCCGCTGTTCGGGCGCGGCTGCGGCCCGCGCGACAAGCGCGAAAAACAGAAAGCCGAGCCCGACCAGAAGCGATTCAATGTTGAGCGCGCTGAAATAGACGAGCGTCGTCGGCAATAGCCCCAGAAAGGCGAGCGGCGCGCGGAACATTTCCGGCGCCGCGCCGATCGCCGCGCGCACGAGGAAGACGCCGGCGAGGAGCGCGGCGAGCCGCCCGAGATAAAAAGTCATGAGCGGCGGCAGCTTGAGGGCGAGCCCCGCCGCGGCGACGGGCGCCAGATGCGCGTAGCAGACCGGGCTGTGAAGCCGCAGCACGGCGCGCAAAGGCTCAGGGTAGGGAACGATCGCTTCGGCGCCGAGCGGCGTCGCCGACCAGCGCGCGAAATCCTCGCGCCTGACCGCCTCGCCCGACTTCACCTTGCCGAAAGCGTCATCAATCAGGACCTGCATGCCGGAAGGCAGGCCCTCAGCGCCAAGCGCCGCCCCGGCCGCGATTTCATAGGACCGCTCAAAATGCGCGGTCTCGTCACCCGCGCCGAAGGGCGGCGTCAGGGCGATAAAGAAAACCCCGAACGCCAGCGCGATCAGCGCATAGGCGTCGGCGACCCGCAGGGAAAGCTTCCGCATCGGCCCTTGATCGCCGAAGCCTGGTTAAGGAAGTGCCTCAGCAGCGCCCGACGCCGCTAATTGGCGGCGTCCGCCCGCTGCTCGGCCGCCGCGACGCGCCGCTCGACCACGAAGAAGAGGGCAGCTCCGGCAATGAGGGCGATGAAGGCGAAGAGCGACACAGCGACAGGGGTGACCAACATGAGGCGTCCTCTGAGACGACCCCCGGATTACAGATCGGAAATGTCAAATTACTGTTTAAATCCGTAGACTTATCGTTAACGCCCGCGCCTCAGGAGCCGCTCAAGACCGTAAACGCCGGTCAGCGCCAGCGTCGCCCCGATAAAGAGGAAAATCGCCATTCCAGCAGGTCCAAAGGCGGTCATATCAGTCTCTCCCGGTTATCCGGCTCTCTCCGCCAGACATTTGCATAATGTGTGCCCGCCACGGTCATGACGGTTAGATGGGTCACACAAAAGCGCGGAAACAGGGGGTCTCCCCGCACGACGAGCGCCGTCTGCGGCGGGCCGAGCCTGTGGCGCAAGGGCGACAAACCAGCCGCGCGCCGCGCTGAAGCCAGCCGTGAGCAGGCGCGGTCCGTTCCCAACCGGTCCTTTTGCCGATAGCATTTACCGTAAAGGTGCGGGCGGCGGCGGCAGGCGCTGTCGCCGCGTCCGTCCTGGGGTTTGGGACCGGCGCCCGGCGCGGGCGGCGCGAGCCCTTGAAGGGGTGAGGGGCGAATGACCTCCGAAGTGGTGTTGATGAACCGCCAGGCGGTGGCGATGGCCGCGGACAGCGCGGTGACGATCACCGGCCACCAGTACCTCAAGACCTATCAGTCGGTCGACAAGCTGTTCCCGCTCGCCGGCGGCCAGCCGGTCGCGGTGATGATCTATAACAACGCCGAAATCATGTCGACGCCGTGGGAGACGGTGATCTCCCTTTATCGCGACGCGACGCGCGGGCGCTCGCTCGACACGGTGCAGGACTACGCCGAAGACTTCATGAACTTCATCTCGGGGAACCCCGACCTCTTCCCCGCCGATCATCAGGATACGGAGTTCTTCAAGCACCTCGCCGTCGTCTACACGGTGATCGCCGAGGATTTCGAAGCGCAGGTCAGAAAGATCGGCGAAGCGAACGGCGGGCGCGTCAAGGAGCACCTGTCCTCGATTTTCGAATTCGTCGTCGGGCAGCTCCATGCCGACTATCAGCGCTATCCGGACGATGCGCCGCGCGGCGATCTCGCCTGTTTTCCGGGCGGCATGGCCGACCAGATCCGGCGGCGCTATCGGGCCGAGACCGAGCAGCTCATCGACAGCCTCGTCGGCTCCTTGCGCGCTGATTTCGGGCCCATCACGGTGTCCGACGCGACGCGCGAAAGGCTGCGCGAAATCGCGGTCTTCGCGGTGACGCGCGACGCCTTCTTCGAACATTACACCGGCGTCGTCTTCGCGGGCTTCGGCGCACGCGACAAATTCCCGGCGATGCGATCCTACCTCTCCTCCAGCGTCATCCTCGGCATCTTGAAGCGAAAGCAGGACCGCGCCGCCGACATGACCGCCGACGGCGGCCCGGTCGTTCAGCCCTTCGCGCAGGACCGCATGATCCGGACCTTCCTGACCGGCATGGACCAGTATTTGCGGATGTTC
Source organism: Parvularcula sp. (assembly GCA_003506635.1). GTDB lineage: Bacteria > Pseudomonadota > Alphaproteobacteria > Caulobacterales > Parvularculaceae > Amphiplicatus. The sequence goes on along the minus strand of DNZB01000216.1, from coordinate 838 downwards.
ATGTACGGCGAGACGCTGAAGCTTTCGATGAATCTCGTCTCCGACGTCATCACGCGCGCGCCGATCAACGACCAGCAGCGCCAGGCGCTGTTCCGCGACTATTCCGAAAACAACATGGGCCACGCGCTGAGGGAATTCTTCAAGTCGATCGACGCCTATCAACATGCGGTGCATACCCGGCCGATCTATCGCGCCATCGGATCGCTGCCGAAGCGCGAACTGGGCGAGACGGCCGCCTCGCTCATCAAGCTCAATTCTTTCCAGCAGAAGGTCATGCACTCGGTCGAAACCGTCGGCGGGCCGATCGACGTCGCCGTCATCACGCGCAATGGCGGCCTCGAAATGAAGCGCGACAAGCCGGACCTTTAGGAGCTTGCCGATGAACGAACGCCTCAAGCAGATCTGGGCCGGCTTTGAAAAAACGACCACGCGCCGCCTGACGGGCCGCGGCGTCGACACGATCATCGTCCCCGGGCGCATCGACTGGCGCGCGGAAGAACGCGCAAGCCTCGCCCCGGAAGCGATCCTTCCCGCCGAAGCGGCGTTTTCGGCGCTGAAAACCCGCCTCTCGGCCGCCGGCGCGCGCGCCGCGCGAAAGGAAGAACGCCGCGCCAAGGCCGATGGACGCAGCTTCACCGAAGCGCCTGACCCGCTGGGGGCGGGCGCGCCGGAAGCCGTCCGCGATCTGATGATGGGCCTTAAAGCGACCGAGGCAAGGGTCGAGCGGCGCGAGATCGATTACGCTTCCTATCTCGCGACAAGGCCGAAGGGCGCGCCGAAACTGGCGGCGCCGCGCAAGAAGCTCTTTGGGATCCTTTAGAGCGCCGGGCGAAAAAGT
>DNZB01000088.1 GCA_003506635.1 Parvularcula sp. | reverse complement strand
GAGGCCGGCGCGGTCGTCATCGCCAATGGCGCGCAGGCGCTGAATTTCGTGCAGGCGCGCACCTTGCCGCTGACGCGCATCGCCGGGCAGATCGACCGGTTCGCCGATGCGCCCGGGTTGGCGCTCGCGCACGCTTTCGGTCCTTACGCGGCGCCCGCGCCGGATGGCGGGGCCGTCATCGGCGCGACCTATGCGGCGCTGGCGGCGGGAGAGGCGCCGCGCCCGAGCCTCGACGCGACGCGCGCCAATATCGCTGCGATCGCGCGCGCGCTGCCCGATTTTGCCGCTGTGCTCGAACCGCTGCGCGCGGCGCCGCGCGCGAGCGTGCGGTGTCAGACGCCGGACCGCTTGCCGCTCGTCGGTCCGGCGCCCGATTTCGACGCCTATGGCGCCCAATTTGACGATCTGCGGTTCGGCAAGGCGCGCGAATACGCGCAAGGCCGCCTCGTCTCGCGGCTTTACTTCCTGACCGGTCTTGGCTCACGCGGGCTCGTCACGGCGCCGCTGTGCGCCGCGATGATCGTCGCCGAAATGACCGGCGCCCCTGCGCCCGTGGAGCGCCCCGTCGCCGAAGCGCTGCATCCGGCCCGATTTTTCGTTCGCGACCTGAAGCGCGCGGTCGCGCGGCGCGTGAAATAGCGTCTCGCCTTGCCGCCTTTGGCGGCATCGGCTCTAAGTCGCCGCACGCCCCCCGGGAGGAAACCCATGAAGGAAACGCCGTTCGGTCCGGTCTTCGACAATGTGCTCGAAGGCATCGGGAAGACGCCGATGGTGAAGATCTCGAAGATCGACACCGGCCCTTGCGAGCTTTTCCTGAAGCTTGAGGCGAACAATCCCGGCGGGTCGATCAAGGACCGCATCGGCCTTGCGATGATCGAGGCGGCGGAGAAAGACGGCAAGCTGAAACCCGGCGGCGCGATCGTCGAGGCGACGGCGGGAAACACCGGCCTTGCGCTCGCGCTCGTCGCCGCGCAGAAAGGCTATCGCCTAACCATCGTCGTCCCCGACAAGATGGCGCAGGAAAAAATCTTCCACCTCAAGGCGCTCGGCGCCGACGTGCGCCTCACGCGCTCCGACGTCGGCAAGGGGCACCCGGACTATTACCAGGACGTCGCCCAGCGCATCGCGGACGAGACCGGCGCCTTCTACGTCAACCAGTTCGGCAACAAGGCGAATCCCGACGCCCATGAGCGCATCACCGGCCCCGAAATCTGGGGCCAGATGGGCCACGACATCGACGCCCTCATCGCCGGCGTCGGCTCCGGCGGCACGATCACCGGCCTTGCGCGCTTTTTCGAACGCGCCGCGCCTCATGTTGAACTGATCCTTGCAGATCCCAAAGGCTCGATCCTAACCGAATATGTCAACACCGGCGCCGTGCCGAACGAGGTCGGCTCCTGGCTCGTCGAGGGAATCGGCGAGGATTTCATTCCCGACATTTGCGATCTGTCGCGCGTAAAAAAGGCTTACGACGTTTCCGACAAGGAAAGCTTCGAGGCGGCGCGCGATCTCCTGAAGAAGGAAGGCATTCTCGGCGGCTCGTCCTCCGGCACGCTGCTCGCCGCGGCGCTGAAATATTGCCGCGAACAGAAGACGAAAAAGCGCGTCGTCGCCTTCGTCTGCGATCGCGGGGATAAATATCTTTCAAAAATGTACAACGACTACTGGATGTACGATCAGGGTTTCCTGAAGCGCCCGCCGAAGGGCGACCTCACCGACCTCATCACGAGGAAACATTCGGAGCGCGCGACGGTGACGGTGAAACCCGACGACACGCTGATGATCGCTTACGGGCGCATGAAGCTCTACGATATTTCGCAGCTTCCGGCGCTCAATGAAGACGGGACGCTCGCCGGCATCATCGATGAGGAAGACATCCTCTTCGCGGTCGTCCGCAATCGCGACAAGTTCAAGGACCCGGTGAAATCGGCGATGACCTATCGCGTCGAGACCTTGGACGCGGCCGAGAAGATGGAAGAGCTGTTGCCCGTCTTCGCCCGCGGCCACGTCGCGGTCGTGACGAAGGGCGGGAAATTCGAAGGGCTGATTACAAGGACGGACTTGCTGAATTATCTAAGGTTGCAGGTGGCGTGAATGCCTGCTTTTGAGGTCTACGGCCTTAAGTCCTGCTACACCTGCAAGCGCGTTCGCAAGGAACTCGACGCCGCGGAAGTTCCGTACACGTTCCATGACTTGCGCGACGACGGCGTGACGATGGCGCAAGTCGCGGGCTGGGCGAAATCGGCCGGGTGGGAGGCGATGCTGAATAGATCGTCCACCACCTGGCGCGCGCTGCCTGGCGCGCAAAGGACGGGCCTCACCGAAACGAAAGCCGTCGCGCTGATGGCGGCGAACCCGGCGCTCATCAAGCGCCCGCTGATCGCGAAGGGGCCGACGGAGGTTTATGTCGGCTGGACGGACGCGGTGAAGGCGAAGGTTTTGTAGGGAGCGCGCCGCCTCCACCCGCTCATCCCGGCGAAAGCCGGGACCCAGCGCGCGCCGACAGGCGCGCCGCGAAAAGCAGCGGCGCTCGCGGCGAGAACTGGGTCCCGGCTTTCGCCGGGATGAGCGGGGGAGAGATAGCGCT
>DNZB01000296.1:6125-8735 GCA_003506635.1 Parvularcula sp. | reverse complement strand
CGCGATTCATCCTGCATGACGAAGGCGTTCAATTGCTGGGTCAGCTTGTTGCGCGCGATCTCGCGGATATTGCCGAAGGCGGCGAGCGCCAGCCCCTCGATCACCACCTGCATGGCGAGATAGGTCATGTCCCAGCGCTGATCGCGCAGCGCCTGATCGACGAGCGTCTGCAACGGCTTCGTCATCGGATAAGCGAGGCCGAGCTTTTCGAGGAATTTCTTGTAGGCCTCGACATGGCGGGCCTCGTCCATCACTTGCGTCGCGGCGTAGAACTTGGCGTCAAGATCGGGGACCTGCTGCACGATCTTCGCCGCGCAGATCATCGCCGCCTGCTCGCCTTGCATGAATTGCGAGATCGTCCACGCCTGGACATGGCGGCGCGCGGCCGCGCGCTCTTTCTCGCTCATCTTCGCCCAGAACGGCGTGTGATAGAGCCCGATCATCTCGTCCGGGACGCCCATCGGGTTGTCGCTATCAAGCTCAAGGGCCCAGTCGATGCGCTCCAGCGCATCCCACTGCATGTCCTTGCCCTTTTGGTAGAGATGCATCATGTGCGCCCGCCCTTCATCGAAGCGCCAGTCGAAGGCGGCTTCAAAGCCTTGCGGCACGCTCCACACCGGATCGACGTCAGGGATGGGGTAAAGGTCGCTAAGGGCCATCGGGCTCCCCGCTCGGCTGCCAAGGTACACTAACCGGTTTACCTTTGCCGCTCAAGATTGAAGCTGCGTTATTTTTTCGCCAGCGGGACCCCGTAAAGCTCCAGCCGGTGGGCTTTGAGCTCATAGCCGTGATCGGCGGCGATCCGGCGCTGCAAGGCTTCGATTTCGCCGTTGATGAACTCGATCACCTGTCCGGATTTGAGGTCGATCAGGTGGTCGTGGTGGTCGTCGGTCGCTTCCTCATAGCGCGACCGGCCGTCCTGGAAATCGTGCCGTTCGACGACGCCCGACTCCTCGAAAAGCCGCATGGTGCGGTAGACGGTCGCGATCGAGATGCGCGGGTCGATCGCCGCGGCCCTGCGGTGAATCTCCTCGACATCGGGATGGTCTTCAGCGACCGAAAGGACGCGCGCGATGACCCGGCGCTGGTCGGTCATCCGCATGCCCTTGTCGGCGCAGAGCTTTTCGAGGCGATCCATCAGCGTTCTCCCTGGCCGCAGCTTAAATCACAGATCGGCGCGCATGACGAGCGCGTCCGCGCCGGACTTGTAATAGCGCCGGCGCCGGGAGACGGGCGAAAAGCCCGCGCCCGCATAAAGCGCGATCGCGCCTTTTTTGCCAGCATCGACCTCAAGAAACACCGAACGCACGCCGGCGCCGCGCGCCGCTGCGAGCAGCGCGCCGAGCAGCGCGCGCGCGCAGCCTTGACGCTGAACCGCGGGCGCGACGGCGAGCGTCAGAATCTCCGCCTCATCCCCCGCAGATCGCCACATCAAGAAACCGCGCGCCGCGCCCGCCGCATCCTCTGCGACAATCGCCGAGACGAGCCGTTCCAGGAGGCCGTCGGCGACGGCGCGCCCGCCCCAGCTTGCAGGGCCGAACGCCGCCGCCTCGATCGCGGCGAGCGCTTCGGCGTCCGCTTTCGCCGCCGGGCGAAGGCGCCAGCCCGTCATGACGGCGAAAGGCCGTCGAACAGCGAGCCTTTCGACGGCGCGGCGTCCGGCGGGCGGAGATAAAGCGGGGCGGGAAGCGCGCCCGCCGGCGCCCGCAGCGCCGCACGCCGGGCGATCGCCGCCGGATCGGCGTATCGCAGCGGTTCATCCGTAAACCGAAGATCGAACGCGACGAGCGCCGTGCCAGAACCCGCGACGCGCAGCCGCGCGCCGCCCGCCGCCGCCGCCGACAGGCGCGCCGCCGCCTCGCTCGGGGTCGCGACGAAAGGCGCCGTCAATTCACGCAAATCGGCGTCATGGAGCGCGGCGTAAACCTGCCCCCTTCGCGCGTCGAAGACGGTCGCTATGAGGCCGACGCCCGGCGGCAGGGACGCGGCGAGCGCTTCATGGCTGGTGATTCCGGCGACGTCCGCCTTCAGGCCGAGGCGGAACGCGCGCGCGAAGGCGAGCCCGACGCGCACTCCGGCGAAGGCCCCCGGACCGACCACGACGCCGATGCGGGCGATCTCCTTCGGCGCGACGCCCGAAGCGCGCAGCCCCGCCGCGACCATCGGCGGCAGGACCTCGCTATGGCCCTTGCCGATGATCTTTTGCTCCGCCCACAGAACATCGCCGCCGGAAAGGATCGCGGCGGAGCAGGCGTCAAAAGCGGTGTCGATGGCGAGGGTGATCATGGTGCGTCACGCGCTGGGGATTCCCTCCCTTGAAAAGGGAGGGCGTGAGCCCCCGGCGGCGATAGCCGCCGGCCTTGGGCGAACGGGAGGGTTCGCGCCGCCGCTTTGAGTGTGTGAACCCTCCCTTCCGCGCATGGACGCGTTCGAAGGCGAACGCGTGCGCGAAAGCCCTCCCTTTTCAAGGGAGGGAAGGCGAGCGCCGTCCCCTCACACAATCCGGCACGCCTCCTCGAACGACAGTCTCGGGCTGCGCGGGAACAAATTCTCGTCCGTCCCGTAGCCGATATTGCAGAGGAAATTCGATTTCCATGTCGTGCCGGCGAG
>DNZB01000296.1:0-5796 GCA_003506635.1 Parvularcula sp. | reverse complement strand
GCGAGCATGAAATAGGCGCCCTGCAACGTGCCGTTGCGGAAGGCGGTGTCGGCGATCAGCTTCTCATTCCCGGTGAACCAGCTTTTTGCGTCCGTATGCGGAAAAAGCTGCGGCAGCTTCTCGTAGAATTCGATGTCATGCGCGATGATCACGCAGCAAGGCGCCGCCATCGTCTTGTTGACATTGCCGGGCGCGAGCAGCGGCTTCAATCGCGCCTTGCCCTCATCCGAGGCGACGAAAACGAAGCGCGCCGGCGAGCAGTTCGCCGAGGTCGATCCCCACTTCATCAGGTCGTAGACGGCCTGCATCAGTGGACGCGAGACCTTCCGCTCCTCCCAGCCATTGCGCGTGCGCGCGGTGCGGAAGAGGAGGTCCATCGCCTCATCATTGATCATCTTGTCGGACATCGGCGAGCAGGCTCCGGTTTGCTGACGGATATACGCTTCGATGAGTCGGCGCCGTTACGCCACCGCCTCGACCCTGGCGATTTCGGGGAGGTAATGCTTCAGCATGTTTTCGATGCCGGCTTTGAGCGTCATCGTCGATGAGGGGCACCCGGAGCACGATCCGTGCAGCGAGACGAAGACGACGCCGGTTCGCGGCTCAAAGTGCTGGAAGGCGATGTCGCCGCCGTCGGCCGCGACCGCGGGGCGCACGCGCGTGTCGATGAGCTCGATGATCTGCTCGACGATCTCGCGATCATCGCCCTCATACTCGTCGAGGCTGGTCGCGGGCTTGCGCGCGGGCGCTGCCGCCTTGCTGTCGATGACCGGAACGCCGGCGGCGAGGAAATCGGCGATCGCGCCGAGGATCGCCGGCTTCACATGCGCCCAGTCGGTTCCTTCCGCCTTCGTCACCGTGACGAAATCGGCGCCGAGGAAGACGCCGGCGACGCCGTCGATGTCGAACAGCGTCATGGCGAGCGGCGAGGCCGCCGCCGTCGCCGCGTTCGGAAAATCCATGCCGACCGCCGGGCGCCCGTCAGCGCCAAGCCCCAAGACCGCCCGGTCGGCGATGAATTTCATCGACAGGGGGTTTGGCGTGTCTTCGGTCTCAATGAACATCCGGCGGCTCCGGCCTTCTTCAACAATGCGGGAGGTAGGCGCTGAGCCCCCGCCGCGCAATGGCCGCCGATTGCCCTTCCCCCGCGCCGGGGGCTAAGGCTCCCGCCGTCACGGCTTTCTGATGGGGCGAATGCATGGACGACACCTCGACCAGGGTTTCCGACGAGGAGGCGCTCGCCTTCCACGCGCGCGGCAAGCCCGGCAAGCTTGAGATCACGCCGACCAAGCCGATGGCGACGCAGCGCGATCTTTCCCTCGCCTACAGCCCGGGCGTCGCCGCGCCGGTCAGGGAAATCGCCCGCGATCCGGACCTTGCCTATGACTACACGTCGAAGGGGAACATGGTCGCCGTCATTTCGAACGGCACCGCGATCCTCGGTCTCGGCGATCTCGGCGCGCTCGCGTCAAAGCCGGTGATGGAAGGAAAGTCCGTCCTCTTCAAGCGCTTCGCCGACATCGACAGCGTCGACATCGAAGTCGACACCAAAGACCCCGACGCCTTCATCAATTGCGTGCGCTATCTCGGCCCCGCCTTCGGCGGCATCAACCTTGAAGACATCGCCGCGCCTGAAAGCTTCATCATCGAGCAGCGTCTGAAAGAGATCATGGACATTCCGGTGTTCCATGACGACCAGCACGGCACCGCGATCATCGCTGCGGCGGGGCTTTTGAACGCGCTCGATATCACGGGGAAGTCGATCCGCGAGGTGAAGGTCGCCGTTTCCGGCGCCGGGTCCTCCGCGCTTTCCGTCATCGGCCTCATCAAGGCGATGGGCCTGCCGCATGAGAACGCCGTCGTCTGCGATTCCAAGGGCGTTCTTCACAAGGGCCGCCAGCTTGACCAGTGGCGATCCGCCCATGCGATCGAGACCGACAAGCGCACGCTTGCCGATGCGATGGCGGGCGCTGACGTCTTCATCGGCCTTTCCGTCGCGGGCGCGGCGACGCAAGCGATGGTGAAGTCGATGGCGAAGAACCCGATCATCTTCGCGATGGCCAATCCGACGCCGGAGATCTCGCCGGAGGAAATCAAGGCGGTGCGCGACGACGCGATCGTCGCGACCGGGCGCTCCGACTATCCCAATCAGGTGAACAACGTCCTCGGCTTTCCCTACATATTCCGCGGCGCGCTCGATGCGCGCGCAAGGACGATCAACGAGGAGATGAAGATCGCCTGCGCAAGGGCGCTCGCCCGGCTCGCGCGGGAGGACGTGCCGGACGACGTCGCCGAGGCTTATGGCAAACGCCTCAAATACGGGCCCGGCTACATCATCCCGACGCCGTTCGACCCGCGTCTCATCTCGACGATCCCCCCGGCTGTCGCCCGGGCCGCCGCCGATTCCGGCGTCGCCAGAAAGCCGATCGAGGATCTCGCCGGTTACGGGGCGAGCCTCGCCGCGCGCACCGATCCGTCGGCGTCGTTCCTTCAGAAGATCTACTCGGCGTTGCGGACGGCGCAGACCCCGAAGCGCATCGTCTTCGCCGAGGGCGAGGAAGAAGCGGTCTTGCGCGCCGCTTACGCATTCCAGCAAGAAGGGCTCGGCAAGGCGGTCCTCATCGGGCGCGAGGAAATCATCCGCGAGGGCCTTAAGGCCGCCGGCCTGCCCGCCGACGCCGATTTTGAAATCCATCATTCCCGCACCGCAACGCACACCGCGCTTTATGCGGACTATCTTTATCAGCGGCTGCAGCGCCGCGGCGTCCTCCGGCGCGACGCGCTGCGCCTCGTCAACACCGACCGCAACGTCTATGCGGCGTGCATGCTGGCGCACGGGCACGCCGACGGGATGGTGACGGGCGTCACCCGCAATTTCAACGTCGCGCTTGAGAATGTGCGCCTCGCGCTGGAGCCCCGCCCCGGCGAGCGCCTGATCGGCCTTTGCATCATCCTCGCCAAGCACCGGACGCTGTTCGTCGCCGACACCAACATCACTGAATTGCCGACTTCGGAAGACATGGCGGAGATCGGCGTCCAGGTGGCGCACGCCGCGCGAGACCTCGGCTATGCGCCGAAGGTCGCCTTCATCTCGCATTCGAACTTCGGCAATCCCGATACGGAGCATTCTCGCCGCGTCGCCGGCGCGGTCGCGATCCTCGACGCGCGCACCGACGTCGATTTCGAATATGAGGGCGAAATGACGCCGCGCATGGCGCTGAACGAGCGGGTGCGCGCGGTCTATCCCTTCTCGCGCCTCAAGGGCGAGGCGAACGTGCTCATCACGCCGGGCGCCCATTCGGCGACGATCTCGACGAAGCTGCTCGGCGAAATCGGCGGCGCGACGGTTCTCGGCCCTCTGCTGATCGGTCTTGAACGCCCGGTTCAGATCGCCCAGATCGGCGCGCGCGTTCCAGACATCGTCACGCTCGCCGCGATGGCCGCCTATAATCCCGATACGGAGCATCGCGCCTGGACGAAAAAGGGAGAATGAGCCCTGTCTTCCCCCGCGCCGCGCGCGGGGGCATGGCGGGCGCTGACAAGGACCATACGCAGATGAAGCCGCTTTTCGCCGCCCTCGCGCTCACCCTCGCCCTGCCCGCGCCCGCCGCCCAGATGGCCGTCGAGCGCCAGTTCGCGCCGAAATCCGTTCTCGTCGATCCGCGCTTTGAAGCGTCGGACGAGGCGAGCCCCGTCATCGTCGATCATGGCCGCTGGGGCCGTTTCCTCGACGCTTATGTCGTCAAAGGGCCGGCGGGGATCAATCTCGTCCGCTACAAGGCGGTGACGGCGGCGGACAAGGCGATGCTCGCCGCCTATATCGACGCCCTTGCGGCGACCGACGCCGCGGCGCTGCCGCGCAAGGAGCAGCTTGCGCTCTGGATCAATCTTTACAACGCCGCGACGGTGAAGCTCATCCTCGATCATCCGGGGATCGCCTCGATCCTCGACATCGAAAAGCCGTGGGACCGTCCGGTGGCGACCGTCGGCGTGCGGGCGCTGACGCTCAACGACATCGAGCACGGGATCATCCGCCCGCTCGCGAAGGACGCGCGCGTTCATTACGCCGTCAATTGCGCGTCGATGGGCTGCCCGAACCTTGCGCGCGCGCCCTTCACCGGCGCGGGACTCGACGCCGCGCTTGACGCGGCGGCGCGCGCTTATGTCAATCACCCGCGCGGGGTCAGCGTGACGAAGGGAAAGGCGCGCCTTTCAAAGATCTTCGGCTGGTACCGCGACGATTTCGGCAAGGATGATGCGGCGCTGATCGATCACATCCGTCTTTATGCGGAACCGGCGCTCGCCGCGCGCCTGAAGCGCGTAAAAAGAGCCGACAGTTACGATTACGACTGGGCGCTCAACGCGGCGGAATAGCCCGCGCGATCTCCGCAACGATCGCGCGCGCCGCCGCGCCGGGATCCCGCGCATTGACGATCGGGCGCCCGGCGACGAGATAGTCCGCGCCGTTCAGGATCGCTTCGGCCGGCGTGACGATGCGGGCCTGATCGTCGGCGCTTGCGCCCGCGGGGCGCACGCCAGGCGTGACGATCAGAAGGTCGCGTCCAAACCGTGCGCGGATCGCCTTTGCTTCGCGCGCCGAGGCGACGACGCCGTCCACGCCCGCCCGCGCGCAGAGTTCCGCGCGCTTCAAAACGAGGTCTTCAAGCCGCATCGCGATGCCGCTTTCGCGCAGGCTTTCCTGCGTCAGGCTGGTGAGCACGGTGACGCCGAGCACTTTCAGCCGCGCGTCGGACCCGCGCCCGGCGACGGCGCCCTTCAGCACGTCCGGTTCGGCGTGAACGGTGAGGAAATCCGCGCCGAGCCTTGTGACGGAGGCCGTTCCGCGTTCGACCGTCGCGCCGATATCGTGGAACTTGAAATCGAGAAAGACCTTCTTTCCGGCCGCCGAGAGATTGCGCGCGAGATCGAGCCCGCCGACGGGCATGAGCTGATAGCCGATCTTGAAGAACGAAACTTCCGCCCCGATCGCCGCTACGGCGCCGCGCGCTTCTTCCGTCGACGGAAGATCGAGGGCGACGATGAGGCGGTCTTTCGGGGCGGGCGTCATGCGGGTTTCCTTACGGTCGTTTTCGTGCGCCGCGCGGCTTTCTTCGCCGGGCCGGCCCCCGGCGCAAGCGCCTTGCCCTTGAACGTGCAAAGATCGGCGATCAGGCACCGCCAGCATTCGGGCGCGCGCGCCTTGCAGACATAGCGCCCGTGGAGGATCAACCAGTGATGCGCGTCGTGGAGAAGGTCGGGCGGCGTCACGCGCAGCAGCCCGTCCTCGACCGCGCGCGGGGTCTTGCCGGGGCTGAGGCCGGTGCGGTTGGCGACGCGGAAGACATGCGTGTCGACCGCGATCGCCGGCGCGCCGAAGGCGACGGAAGCGACGACATTGGCTGTCTTGCGCCCGACGCCCGGCAAGGCTTCGAGCGCTTCGCGGTCCTGCGGCACTTCCCCGCCGTGCTTTTCAATCAGCGCGGCGGACAGGGCGATGATGTTCTTCGCCTTCGCCCGCCAGAGCCCGATCGTTTTTATATAGCCGCCAAGCCGCTCTTCGCCGAGCGCGGCCATTTTTTCGGGGCTGTTCGCGACCGCGAAGAGCGCCGGCGTCGCCTTGTTGACGGAAACATCCGTCGCCTGCGCCGAGAGGACCACCGCGACGAGCAGCTCGAAATTGCTGGCGTAGGAAAGCTCCGTCTGCGGCGCCGGGGCGGCCGCCTTGAACCGGGCGTAGATTTCCGCCGCCGCCGCGCGCGTCAGTTTCGCCATGGAGCTTCCCGAAAAGGCGCGGCG
>DNZB01000364.1:5000-5713 GCA_003506635.1 Parvularcula sp. | reverse complement strand
ACCGCCGCCTCGATCGTTTCGGGGGCGCTCGCCGAGCGGGTGAAGTTCTGGGCGCTGATGGCTTTCACCATGGCGCTGACGGGGCTCATCTACCCGATCGCCGCATCGTGGGAATGGGGCGGGGGCTATCTCGACGCCGAATGGGGCTTTGCGGATTTCGCCGGATCGACGCTCGTTCATTCGGTCGGCGGCTGGGCGGCGCTGGCGGGCGCGCTGATCGTCGGTGCGCGGCGCGGCAAATATCAGGGCAAGCGCGTGACGCCGATGCCGGGCTCGAACCTGCCCCTCGCCGCGCTTGGCGTTTTCATCCTCTGGCTCGGCTGGTTCGCCTTTAACGGCGGCTCGCAAGCGGCGCTCGGCTCGGCGTCGGACGCGCTCAGCGTCGCCAGGGTGGTGGTCAACACCAATATGGCGGCGGCGGGCGGGGTCGTCGCCGCGCTGATCATGACGTCGATCATCTACAAGAAAATCGACATCACCATCGTGCTTAACGCGGCGATCGGCGGCCTGGTCGCGATCACCGCCGAGCCGCTCGCCCCGGCGATCTGGCAGGCGGTCTTCATCGGCGCGTTCGGCGGCGTCATCGTCACCGCCGGCGTGCCGCTGCTCGACCGGTTGAAGATTGACGATGTCGTCGGCGCGATCCCGGCGCATCTGTTCTGCGGCGTCTGGGGAACGCTTGTCGTGCCGTGGACGAATTCAAACGCCACGAT
>DNZB01000364.1:0-4865 GCA_003506635.1 Parvularcula sp. | reverse complement strand
GCCGGCGTGCCGCTGCTCGACCGTTTGAAGATTGACGATGTCGTCGGCGCGATCCCGGCGCATCTTTTTTGCGGCGTCTGGGGAACGCTCGTCGTGCCATGGACGAATTCAAACGCCACGATCCTCGGCCAGTTCGTCGGCGTCGCGATGATCGCCGTCTTCGCCTTTGGCGTCAGCGCGCTGTTCTGGGTGGCGATCAAATACTCGATCGGCGCGCGCGTCAGCGCGGAAGCCGAACTTGCCGGGCTCGACAAGGCCGAACTGGGGCTTGAGGCCTATCCCGAATTCACCCGGAGCTGATTGGTTAACGCGCGTTAACCCTCTTTCCGAACCGCCATGCCATGATGATCGCGACCCGCTGAACGACCGTTTTCCGGATGCCCCGCAAGAGCCGACAGCCGACGATCATGGAGCGCCTCGACCGCTGGCGGCGCGAGGCGACCGCGCGCGCGGGCGGGATCGCGACGGCGCTGCTCGGGCTGTGGCTGGCGCTCGCCTTCGCGAGCTTTTCGATCAGCGACCCGAGTTTCAATAATGCGACCGCCCGCGACGCCGCGAACTGGATGGGCGGCCTCGGCGCCGGCGCTTCGGATCTGCTGCTGCAGCTCTTCGGCGGCGCGGCGCTGCTTGCCATTCCGCCCCTGATGATCTGGGGCGCCGTCGCGGCGATCCGCGGCGCGGGCGCCGTGCCGCGGGACCGCACGCCGTTGGACGTCGCCGTGCGCTTTGCGATGGGACCGATCGCGTTCGCCCTGGTCGCCGGCGCGCTGGCGCTCGCGCCCGTTCCCGCAAGCTGGCCGTTCGCCGCCGGCCTCGGCGGGCTTGTCGGCGACGCTGCGGGCCTCGGCCTTCAGGGGATTCTCGCCGCGATCGGCGCGCCCTCGCCCGGCGTCTTCGCGGCGCTCATTCTCGGCCTGCCCGGCGCCGTCCTTTACGCGACTGTCTGCGGGCTCACCTTCGCCCGCATCGAAGCGGCGGCGTTCGAGACCGAGGCGCTGGCGCTGAAGGCGGGCAACGCCCTCGCCGCGCGTTTCGACGCGATTTCGCGCCAGGACGCGCGCCGCGACGAAGGCGACCTTGTGATCGACCGCGAGAATGATCCTGATACGGATGAAGAGACGCGAGGAGATGAAGAGCCGCCGCTCGCCGCGCCGAAAAGGCGCAACATCATCCGCGAAAAGGAATCGCCGAAGAAGCCCGGCAAGCGAGAAGCGCGCGAGGTGCAGCCCGAACTTCCGGTCTTCAAGCCAGGCTCTTACGAGCTTCCGGCGCTCAACCTCCTCGGCAAGCCGGCGCCGCAGAAGACGCGCGTCATCTCGGACGAGGCGCTCGAACAGAACGCGCGCATGCTCGAAAACGTCCTCGCCGACTTCGGCGTCAAGGGCGAGATCATCAATGTGCGGCCGGGGCCCGTCGTCACGCTTTACGAGCTTGAACCGGCGGCGGGCGTCAAATCCTCGCGCGTCATCGGCCTTGCGGACGACATCGCGCGCTCGATGAGCGCGGTCGCGGCGCGCGTCGCGGTGGTGCCGGGCCGAAACGTCATCGGCGTCGAGCTGCCGAACCTCGACCGGGAGACGGTCTATATCCGCGAGCTTCTCGGGGCGGAGGAATACGAAAGCAGCCGCGGCGACCTGACGCTCGCGCTCGGCAAATCGATCGGGGGCGAGCCTGTCTACGCCGACCTCGCCCGCATGCCGCACCTTCTGATCGCCGGGACGACGGGTTCGGGAAAGTCGGTCGGCATCAACACCATGATCCTCTCGCTGCTTTATCGTCTGTCGCCGGACGATTGCAAACTGATCATGATCGACCCGAAGATGCTGGAGCTTTCGGTCTATGAAGGCATTCCTCACCTGCTCGCCCCCGTCGTCACCGACCCCAAGAAGGCGGTCGTCGCGCTCAAATGGACGGTGCGCGAGATGGAGGAGCGCTATCGCCGGATGTCGAAAGTCGGCGTCCGGAACATCGAGGGCTTCAATCAGCGCATCATCGACGCGGACGAAGCCGGCGAGACGCTGACGCGCCGCGTCCACACCGGCTATGACGAGACGACGGGCGAGCCCGTCTATGAGACGGAAGACCTCGACTACGAGCCGATGCCGTTCATCGTCGTCGTCATCGACGAAGTCGCCGACCTCATGATGGTCGCCGGCAAGGACATCGAAGGCATGGTGCAGCGCCTTGCGCAGATGGCGCGCGCGGCCGGCATTCACCTCATCATGGCGACGCAGCGCCCCTCGGTCGACGTCATCACCGGCACGATCAAGGCGAACTTTCCGACGCGGATCAGTTTCCAGGTCACCTCGAAGATCGACAGCCGGACGATCCTCGGCGAACAAGGCGCCGAACAGCTTCTTGGCATGGGCGACATGCTGCACATGGCGGGCGGCGGGCGCATCCGGCGCGTGCACGGCGCCTTCGTCTCGGACGAGGAAGTCGTGAAGGTCGTCGAATTCCTGAAGAGCCAGGGCAAGCCCGACTATGTGCAGGAAGTGACGGAGCTTCGCGACGAGGACGAGGACGGCGCTTTCGACGGCCTCGACATCGGCGGCAACACCTCGTCCGGGGATGCGCTTTACGACAAGGCTGTCGCCATCGTCCTGCGCGACCGCAAAGCCTCGACCTCCTATATCCAGCGGCGCTTGCAGATCGGCTATAACCGCGCCGCGACGCTGATCGAGCGGATGGAGCACGAAGGCGTCGTCGGCGCCCCGAACCATTCCGGCAAGCGCGACATCCTCGCTGGCGAGGATGCGGCCTGAAGTCTGCATTTGACTGTCTGAAGCGAAACAGCCGCGGAACATGGCGACTTGCGGGCGGCGCGCGTCTCGCTATGAGACGGCGTTTCGCAAGCGGGGAGCAAGCGGATGCATGGCGAGGCGGCGCACGGGTCGACAGCGGCGCGCGGTCTTGCGGACGCGCCCAGGGCGCAAATCATCGACGCCGACGCCGCCGCCGCGATCGAGCCGGAATGGAGCGATCTCGCCGCGAACGCGGTCGAGCCGAACGCCTTCTATGCCCCTCAAGTGCTGCTTCCGGCGCTTTCCGCCTTTGCCGATGAAAAACCCGCCGTCGCGGTCGTGCGCGGCGCCTGCGGGCGCTTGATCGGCCTTGCGCCGCTTGCGCCGCTGAGGGGCTACTCACATCTTCCCGTGCGCTACGTCGCGACCTGGATGCACAAGCATTGTTTCTTCGCCGCGCCGCTCGTCCGCCGCGGCGCGGAGGCGGCGTTTTTCGCCGCGCTCTTCGACGCGGTTGAAGACCGCGGCGCCTTCTTGCGCTTGCGTCACCTTGATGCGTCGGGCCCGCTCTACGCCGCGGCGGCGGCCGCCGCCGCGGAAACAGGGCGGCTGTCGGCGCCGTCCGCGCGTTATGCGCGCGCGATGCTGACTGCGCCGTGGTCGACCGATGACTATCTGAAAGAGTCGATGCGCGGGAAACACCGGAAAGATCTGCGCCGGCGCCGCGCGCGACTTGAAGAAACTGGAGCTCTGGCCTTTGAGCGCCTCGACGCCCTGACCGATCTTGATGCGTGGGCGGAGGAATTTCTGGCGCTTGAAGCGTCCGGCTGGAAGGGCGCGGCCGGCACGGCGCTGCGGCAGGACGCCGCCTCCGCCCGGTTTTTCAAGGCGGCCGTCCGGCGCGCGCGCGCGGCGGGCGCGCTCCAGTTTTTCCGGCTCCGCCATGCCGGCCGCACGATCGCGGCCGCCGTAAATTTCAGCGGCGGCGGCGTCGCCTATTCCTTCAAGATCGCTTACGATGAGGAATTCGCCCGCTATTCGCCCGGCGTCATGATCGAGATCGAGATCATGCGCGCTCTTGAAGGCGACGCATCGGTTTCAACAATCGATTCCTGCGCCAAGGTCGAGCATCCGATGATCGACCGGCTGTGGCGGGAGCGGCGCGAAATCTGCGCCCTCAACATCAGTCGCCGCGACATGGCCTCAAAAGCGCTCTTCCGTCTGTTGACGATGCTGGAGCGGGCGAGCGAGGAAGCGCGCGGGAAAGCGGAAAAACCAGCGGCGGAGGACGGCGATGACGATCTTTGACGCGCCCGCAGACGCTCTTGCCGGGCGCTATCCGCTCGCGCCCGCCCGCCTCCGGCACCGTCTCGCCGGCGATAAGCGCTTTACGCTTGAGGCGCTCGTCGGGCTCGCGGGGCGCCTTCCGGCCGCGTCGATCGAATACAACGCCGGCGACCTCCCGGTCGGCCAGGACCCCGCATTGACCCCGTCAAACGGCCTCTCGCCGGAAGAAACAATCCGCCGCATCGAGACCTGCCGGTCGTGGCTGGTGCTGAAGAATGTCGAGCAGGACCCCGACTACGCCGCAGCGCTCGAAGACTGCCTCGCCGAAATCGCCGACGCTGCGGCCGCGACCGGCGGCCGCATGGAGAAAAAGCTCGGCTTCATCTTCATTTCCTCGCCCGGCGCGGTGACGCCGTTCCACATGGACCCCGAACACAACATCTTGCTGCAGCTTCGCGGGACGAAGGAATTTCATCTCTACCCTGCCGACGCCGGCATCGTCAGCGATGAAACTCACGAGCGCTATCACGCGGGCGCCCAACACCGGAATCTTCAGCACAAGACGAAATTCGACGCATTCGCAGCCGTGCACGCGCTGGCGCCCGGCGACGCGCTTTATGTGCCGGTGAAGGCGCCCCATTGGGTGAAAGTCGGCCCGGCGCCGTCCGTCTCTTTCTCGGTCACCTGGCGCAGCCGCGCCTCGCTTGATGAAGCCTCGCTAAGGCTCGCCAATCGCTGGGTTCGCGCGCGGGGGCTGACCCCGCCGCCGCCGGGGGCGCGCCCGCTTCGCGACCGGCTGGCGGTGCTGGCCTGCCGGGCCCTGTCAAAGTTTGG
>DNZB01000355.1 GCA_003506635.1 Parvularcula sp. | reverse complement strand
CCTCCCTTTTCAAGGGAGGGAAGCACGCGGCGCCTTTCCGCGCCAAACGGTGACGTGTTACGCCGCGGCCGCAGTCTGACGAGGAGCGCGCCATGACACCCCTTTCCGCCGGCGCCGTCGCGGAGAAGATGAAGGCCGCGCCGGCCTGGTCGCTCGAACCGGGCGGCCAGGCGATCCGGCGGTCCTTGAAATTCGCCGATTTCAACGCCGCGTTCGGCTTCATGGCGCGGGTCGCGCTCGCCGCCGAAAAGGCCGATCATCACCCGGAATGGTCGAATGTCTGGAACCGCGTCGATATCCGCCTAACGACCCATGACGCCGGCGGGCTGACCGCGCGGGACTTCGCCCTCGCGGCCTTTATCGATGCAGCGTCACAATAAAGCCTTTAGGCCGCCTTTGTGGCGCCCGGGGAACGCCGCTAGGGTGCGTCCGAACGGTTGAGGAAAGAGCAAGGCCATGGCGACGATCGCGCTTGTCGATGACGATGAAAACATCCTGACTTCGGTCTCCATGGCGCTTGAGGCCGAAGGCCACAGCGTCAAGACCTATGTCGACGGCGCCAAGGCGCTCGCCGACATTTCCGCGGCGGCGCCCGATCTCGTCGTTTCCGACATCAAGATGCCGACGATGGACGGAATGGAGCTTCTCCGCCGAATTCGTCAGTCATCGGATCTTCCGCTCATCTTCCTCACTTCGAAAGACGAGGAAATTGACGAAGTGTTGGGGCTTACCATGGGCGCCGACGATTACGTCAAGAAGCCGTTCTCGCAGCGGCTGCTCCTTGAACGCGTGAAGGCGGTGCTCCGTAGACGGAGCGCGGCGCCGACGCCGACGAAGGAGGAGGAAAAGCAGATCATCCGCCGGTCGAGCCTGACGCTCGATCCGATGCGCCACGCTTGCCTGTGGAAGGGCGCGCCGGTGACGCTGACGGTGACGGAGTTCCTGATTCTTGAAGCGCTGGCGCAGCGCCCGGGCTTCGTCAAAAGCCGCGATTCGCTGATGGACGCCGCTTACGACGATCAGGTTTACGTCGACGACCGCACGATCGACAGCCATATCAAGCGCATCCGCAAGAAATTCCGCGTCGTCGATCCGGAATTCGACGCGGTCGAAACGCTGTACGGCGTCGGTTACAAATACAAGGAGAGCTGATCGAGCGCATGTCCGAGGGGGCGGCCAAACGACCGCGCCGCGCCATACGCCGGCTGCGCGCCAACGTCGCCGTTTCGCGGCTGACGCTGACGATCGTGCTCGCCAATCTGATCGGCCTCGTCATCCTGCTCGTCGGCTCGTTCGGCGTCACGCAATATCGCGACGGACTCGTGCAGGCCAAGCTCGAAGGCGTGCGCGCGCAGGCGCAACTCTTCGCCGACGTGCTTGCGCAGGTCGCGATCAACGAATCCGACTGCGAGCCCGTCGCCGCCGAGGAAGCGTCGTCGATCGGCGCGACGGTGTGCGGGCTTTCCTTGTCGCAGCGCGACGTCAATTCGGTCTTCAACCGCGTCTGGGACAGCTTCGAGGGCCGCGTGCGCATCTTCGCAGCGCCTCAGACGGACGAGGTTCCCCCCGTCAAGGACGCAAGCGCGCTCCTCATCGACGACGTGATGCTGCGCGCTGATGAAATCGTCGTCGAGGAGCTGGCGCCGGTTGAGGAGGCGACCGCCGACAACGCGCTGTGGCGCGTGGCGCGCTCGGCGGAATCGTTTCTGCGGCGCTTCATGACCGGCGGGTTCCGCCGCAGCGCCGGCCTGCGCACCATCGAGGCGGAGCTGAACGAGGCGCTCGCCGCCTCGCCATTCGCCGAAGACCGGGGCGCAACCTCGGTGCGCTTTAATGAAGACGGCGAGCTTGTGGCGTCGGTCTCCGTGCCGATCCGCCGCGTGCAGGCGATCTACGGCGTCGTCACCGCGGAGATCGGCGGCATCGAGGATCTCGTCTCCGACGCGCGCCTCGCGATATTGCCGTTTTTCGGGCTCGCTTGCGCGGCGGCCTTGTTGACCTCGCTCCTCCTGACGGCGGCGATCGCGCAGCCGATCCGCCAGCTCGCCATCGCCGCGGACAAGGTGCGCGAGGGCATCGCGGCGGCCGGGCGCGCGCGCATCCCCGATTTTACGAGCCGCGGGGATGAAATCGGCGAGCTCTCCGCCTCGCTCCGATCGATGACGCAGGCGATCTACGCGCGGATTGAAGCGATCGAAAGCTTTGCGGCGGACGTCGCGCACGAGCTTAAAAACCCGCTGACTTCGATTCGCAGCGCGACCGAAACGCTCGACATCGCGACCAAGCCCGAGGCGCGCGAGAAGCTGATGGGCGTCATCAAGAAAGACGTCGCGCGCATGGATCGTCTCATTACCGACATCTCAAACGCCTCGCGCCTCGACGCCGAGCTTGCGCGGCAGGCGCGCGAAGCGGTCGATCTTAGAAAGCTTTTGACCGACATCGTCGAGCTTTACCGCGTGACGGCGAAGCCGAACGAGGCGCGCGTGGCCTTCGATCCGTCGGGCGCGCCGGTCTATCTCTTCGGCAATGCGACGGCGCTCGGACAGGTTTTCCGCAACCTGATCGACAATGCGCGCTCCTTTTCGCCGCCGGGCGGGGAGGTGCGCGTTTTTCTCATTCCGCCGCCGGATCGCGACCGCGTCATTCAGGTGATCGTCGAGGACGACGGACCCGGCATACCGCCGGACGCGCTCGAAAAAGTCTTTTCGCGCTTTTATACGAAGCGGCCGCAGGGCTCCGCATTCGGCAATAATTCAGGTCTCGGCCTTGCGATTTCGCGCCAGATCGTCGTCAGCCATGACGGGGTCGTCTGGGCGGAGAACCGCGCCGATGAAAAGGGCGACCGCAAGGGCGCGCGCTTTGTCGTGGAACTTCCGGGGGCCTGAAACCAGCATGCAGGAAGGGCTGCGCAGCGACACGCCTTCTCCCGCCTTTGATATGGAAGGGATCGTCGATGGCCGCTGACGGCGCTGCGCTGCTCCATGCGACGGCGATCGCGCTCGCCGTCGATCCTGACGGGCCGCTCGCCGGCGTGCTGCTGCTCGGGCCGTCGGGCGCGGGCAAGTCGTCGCTGGCGCTCGCCGCCATCGAGACGTGTCCCTTCCGCCGCACGCGGCTCGTCGCTGATGATCAGGCGCTGATCACGCCGGATGGCGAGGCCTCGGCGCCAAGGGCGCTTTGCGGTCTGATCGAAATTCGCGGTTTCGGCCCGGCGCGCTTGCCTGCGGCTGACCGCGCAAGACTCATCGCCGCATTCGACCTTGGCGCCGGCGCCGAGCGCGTGCCCGCGCCCCTATGGCGCGAGCTCGCACCGGGAATTCGCGTTCCGGTCCATTCCTTCCGCTGGACCGGCGCAGAATCGTCTGCGGCGCATCGTCTTCGCGTCACGGTTCGGCAAGTTTTATGTGGACAATCTTGCGAAGTGACGCAGGATGTTCAGCCTCAAAGGGGCAGGAAGCCGTCATGATCGGCCTTGTGATCGTCACCCATGGACGGTTGGCGGAGGATTTTGTCGCCGCGACGGAGCACGTCGTCGGCCCGCAAACCGCGATCGGGACCGTCTCGATCGCCGCCGACGACGACATGGAGGCCCGGCGCAACGACATCCTCGCCGCCGCGCGCCGCGTCGATTCGGGCGCCGGCGTCATCATCTTGACCGACATGTTCGGCGGCACGCCGTCGAACCTTGCGATCTCGGTCATGGCGAAGGCGAATGCGGAAGTCATCGCCGGCGTCAATTTGCCGATGCTGATCAAGCTCGCCTCGATTCGCGGCAGCCTGCCTCTCAAGGACGCAGTCGCGGCCGCGCATGAAGCGGGACGCAAATATATCAACGTCGCATCGTGGGTGCTCTCCGGCGAGCGGGGGTAAGCCGATGCCGGCCGACGACGCGTCCGAGTTCTCCGCGGAGGTCCTGATCGTCAACCGCCGCGGCCTGCACGCGCGCGCCTCCGCGAAGCTCGCAGCCGTCGCCGGCTCGTTTGACGCGAATGTGCGCGTCACGAAAGACGGGATCACCGTCGGCGCGCGTTCGATCATGGGCCTCATGATGCTCGGCGCGGGCAAGGGCTCGACGATCCTCATCACGGCAAGCGGCGATCAGGCGAGGGAGGCGGTCGAAACGCTCGCGGGCCTCATCGCCGATAAGTTCGGGGAGGGGGAGTGATGTCGAAAGCGAACGAAGAGTTGCGATGATGCAACCGGGCACTAGGTGCGCCGGATGTTCGAGAGCGTTGTTTTACTTATGAAATCGGAAATTGCCAAAAGCATTCATTGCCAAATGCGCAAACGAAAGACCGTTTATGGTTACTCAGCGTAACTACCGGCGAACAACGCCAGCTGTTACTGATTAGGTGAGCATATGGAGGAACCCAATGAAGGAATTGCGCTGGGATGCTATCGAGCGCGGTAGCGACGAATCGAAGTTGCTAATTAGTTCGCTAGTTGAGAAGACGGGTTTTAAATTTCGGCCGGAACTCACTAATTTCTTCAGTTGCCAACTCTCATTCTATCCCGATTACAGACTGTACCGCTTGGAGCAACGGAATAAGGATGAAGTAAAAAAAGTCTATTTTTTGTTTGGAATTCAAGGTGCCAAGGTAAAAGATATCGTGCCATTGACTGGCACCAGCTCCAACATTCACGAAATGAATGCGCATGTCGGACTGAGGCTCAATTCACAAAACGTATTATCATACATTCGGTTTTTTGGATACTTCGTGCAGGTCCCCTCCGGCGATGGGAAGTTGTTTCCCTTCATCTTCGTTACCAACGTCAAGCTAGTGGATTTCATTGATGAAATTGAGGGCGCCGATCGCGTTTTCAAAGCCATAGCGTCGCGCTTCGCAATTTCTGAATCCGGCGAAGTCGCGATTCAAGTTAACGAGGGTGGTGTGCCCGGCGCGAAGGAGTTTTATTTCTTCATTCCTGTGATTTTTCAAGGCTCACTTTTTTTTGCACAAATGAGAATAAATAGCGGTGGTATGCCGGAAATGTTGGCCGATGAGCAGATCCTCGACGAAGTTAGTACTCACCCATTCCAATCGGAAGGAGACCTCGCGCTTACGGACGAAATTTTTGTGGATTCCTTGATTAGAACGCAGCAGGGTCTCTGGCGGCGGCTCGCTCCTTTGCGTGCGACTTTGCGAAATACGCGCGGGCTGAAGAAGGTGCAGGTCGGAATCGGGATTGCCGTAGGCTTAGTGTTCACTTTAATTATTATGTTGGTTGGTGCCTTTGTTCAATGGTGGCCACTAATCGAAATTCTTGCCGATGAGCTTCATCCCGGTCTCGCAAGGTCAGCGTTGGACCTCATCGTCCCCGGCAGCGTTTCCGTCGATGCTTTTCACTTGTACGGTATTTATATCGCGGGAATTGGCATTTTTTTAACTAATATAATAGTTTACTTGATGGCCTTAGTGGCGATTAAGAATGCGGCTATTTCAAGGACGCTCGAGCGAATGGCGTATGTCGCTTCGCGCGGCAGCTTCATCTCACAAATGAGAAATTTTCTCGTTGGTGTTATCGCGATTACTTTTTCCTACGCGTCCCTGACGCTTCATTGGGCAAGTCTTAGCGACTCCGGATTTTTCGTCGACAGAGAAATAGTCTGGGAATTCTCTAGGTTCGATGTGGTTCGTTTTTACCTAAGGAGTTTCTTCGAGACTCTGACGTTAGGGATATCGGAGCAATTCGGTCATCTCACCTTCTTTGGGCTTTCAGCTCTCGAAAGCAATAAGGAAAATATATTATTTTCAATACTCATTCTAAGCTATAAGTTCTTGGTTGGGCTTGGTCTTGTACCTGTCGTTCTGTTTTTGCTTGGCTCCGTTCGGCGGGGACGCGCCAGTGCAAGAGAAATACTTAATTCGGCGCAGTATACTTCGTCTAGACAGGGTGGTAACCTTCTAACAACGCGCTCAGTGCTCGACGGGATCGTTAAGCGCTTTGCAGAGTGAAGTATTTCGAGTTTCTCGGTTTTTATGGGTTGAGGACAGGGTGATTGCAATTAAGTGATTTCAACTCAACGCCCCCGCCGGTCCGCCGCCCTGCACGAGCACCTTTTGTCCATCGCGCAGGCGTTCGCCGCCGCGGATGACGATGCGGTCGCCGGCCTTGATGGGCCCGATCGCTTCGATGAGATCGCCGTCGGCCGCGCCAAGTTCGACATCGACCTGTTTGGCGACATCATCCGCGCCGACGACGAAGACGCTGACCCGTTCGGCGCGCAGGATCAGCGCGTCGCGGTGGACGGCGACGACGCGCTTTTTCGCCGCGCGGGGCAGGCGCACTTCTACCGCGGCGCCGACGCGCCAGTCCGTTTCGGGAAGCGCGAGACGGACTTCGAGCGTGCGGCTCTGGTCGTCGCCGACCGGCACGACCGCGCGCACGGCGGCGTTGACGGACTGATCGCCGTTCCGGATCGCGACGACGTCGCCTGGCGCGACGCTCGCCAGCAGCGCGTCGGAAGCGCGCGCCGTGACTTCGAGGTCCTCGGTGTTGACAAGGCGCACAAGCGTCGCGCCGGGACTGACATATTCGCCGGCGTCGATCCGGCGCGCGACGACGCGCCCCGCGAACGGCGCGCGCACTTCGGTGCGTTCGAGCGCCGTCTCCGCGCGCCGGAGCGCGACGCGTGCGCGGGCGAGATCGTGGCGGGCGGCGTCGCGATCAGCGCGCAGTCCGTCGATTGTCGCTTCGGATTCCCCGCCCTCGACGCCGAGGCCTTCATAGCGCTCGACGAGCTTTGAAAGCTGCGCGGCGCGCGCGGCGAGACGCCCGACATCAGCCCGCGCCTCGTCACGGCTTGCGACCGCATCGGCCGGGTCGATGCGCGCAAGGACGTCGCCTTTCGCGACTTCGGCCCCTACGTCGGCGGCCCATAGGACCGGACCCGGCGTCGCCGCTGCGATATCGCTGTCGCTCATGGAAACGACGGAACCCGGAGCGCCCGCATGCGGCGCGAGTTCCGTCGCCACCGCCTCAGCGATCCTGACCGGCGCAGGCGGCGGGCCTTGCGAGGCTTCGGCCTGCGCCGCGTCGGCTTTCGGTTGAAAGACGCCGGCGACGAACGCCCCGCCTGCGGCGAGCGCAAGGACCCCGGCGACGGCGAGGAGAGGGCGCTTTTTAAGCGTGCGAGGAATGCGAAGCATGGGCGAACCCTCCGATTATTCCGCGGGCTGAAGGACAAGGCCGCCGCGCGGCGCGTGCGCGCTGCGCGTCACGCCGAGCTGCAAAAGCGCCGGCGTCAGCATCAAGGTGAACAGCGTCGAAACGGTCATGCCGCCGAAGATGACGGTCGCAAGGCCCCGATAGATCTGAGCGCCTTCCCCGGGGGCGAGGATCAAGGGCGCCATGCCCATCAGCGTCGTCGCCGTCGTCATGAAGATCGGGCGGATGCGAAGGCGCAACGCCTCCCGCACGGCGTCCTCGCGCGTCATGCCTTCGGCTTCCGACTGGCGCGCTTGTTCGACGAGCAAGATCGCGTTGTTGACGACGATGCCGAGGAGAATGATGAAGCCGATCATGCCGAGAAGATCGAGAGGGGTCGGATTGACGAGGTTAAGGAGCCTGATCGCGGCGATGCCGCCGACCGCGGCCATTGGAATTGTGATGAGAACGATCGCAGCGTCCTTCACCGATTTGAAGAGCGCCGCCATGATGAGAAAGAGGATCGCCACGGCGAGCAGGAAATTGCCGCCGAGATTGGTGATCGCGCGGTTGAGGCTGTCGGCCTCTCCCGCGTATTTGACCGATGCGCCTTCCGGCAGCGCAGCGTAGATGTCCTTTTCCGCCTTCTCCTTGATGGTCGCCACGATGTCGCCGAGCGCAAGGCCCTCGGGCGCGTTGATCGCGAGCGACAGGGTTCGCCTTCCGTCGATGCGCGCAATCTGCGGCGGTCCGACGCTGCGGCGGAAGCTTGCAAGCTCGCCGAGCGGCACGACGCCGCGCGACGGCGTCGCGATCGGGACGGTTGAGAGATATTCCGGCTCGCCCCATTCGTCGGCCTTCAAGATGATGTCGATGCGGCCGTCCTGATGAAAAAATTCGCCGAGCCAGAGCCCGTCGCCGAGCGCACGCACCGCGCTGGCGACGCTCTGGCGCGTCATGCCGACTTCGGCGATGCGCCGGTCATTGGGCACAAGCGTGATTTCCGGCGCGACGACTTGCGGGTCGGGGTTCGGCCAGACCTGCGAGCCGGGCAGCGCCGCGGAGATGATGTCGATGACGGCGGGCGCCGAATTCATCAAGGCGTCAAAGTCGGCGGCCTGAAGGTCGATGCGGAAATCGCCGCCGCCGCCGAAATCGCCGAATAGGTCGCCCTGCCGCGCAAAGGCGCGCGTGTCCGGGAATCCGGCGAGGATTTCTTCGTTCACGATTTTTTCAAGGCGCGCCATGTCCGACTGCTTTTTCGGGCGCACGCCGATATTCCCGCCCCAATTGCCGGAATAGAGGTAATAGTTGAGAAGCGCGGGCTCCTTCTCGCCCTTCATGTAAGGGTCAAGTCGTTGCACGACGACCTCGGCGAACTCCTTGCGGATGGTGTCGGCGTTGGCGCCCGACGGAAAACCGATGAAGCCGTCGATCGCGGCGCGCTTCACGGGCGGCAAGTAATTGAGCGAGGGGAACAGAAAAACGCTGAGCGCAATCGGACCGGCGGTCAGCCCGGCGATCCATGCGTAGCGCTTTGCCGGCGTCGCGGTCATCGCCATGATGGCGCCGGGCGCGCGGTCGAAAAAGCCGGCGCGCTTGCGCTCCGCGGCCGCTTTCGGCTTCGCCTTCATGAATAGCGCAGCGGCGGTCGGCAGGGCGGTTGCGGCGACGACGAGGCTGAACGACACAGCGGCTGCGATCGTCAGGGCAAGGTCCGAGAAGAGCTGGCCCTCGACGTCTTCGAAGAACAACACGGGCGCGAAAACGGCGACGGTCGTCACCGTCGAGGCGAAGAGCGCGCCGAACACCTGGCCGACGGCTTTGGATGCGGCCTCGCGCGGCTCGGCGCCTTCTTCGCGAAGCCGGACGAAGTTTTCCATGACGACGATCGCCGCGTCGAGCACCATGCCGGTCGCGAAGGCAAGACCTGCGAGCGAGATGACATTGATCGAGCGCCCGGTGAAGTTGAGAAAGACGACGGTCGCAGCAAGGCACACCGGGATCGCTATCGCGATGAGCAGCGTCGCGACCGTGCGGCGCAGGAACGCCCACAAGACGCCGGTCGCCAGAAGGACGCCGAGGAACAGGTTTCCCGTCAGCATCGACAGCGCGTTCTTGATGAACAGCGACGGGTCGAAGCTCTTGTGAATGGCGTAGCCGAGTTCGGCGAGCGGACCGTCATTCAGCGCGTTGATCTTCGTTGTGATCGCGTCGATGGCGGCGAGCGTATTGGCGCCCGGCTCGCGCACGACGCGCATGCCGATCGCCGGATTGCCGTTCTGGTAAACGACGCCGCCGCCGCGGTCATTGACGACCGCGACCCTGGCGAGGTCGCCAAGCCGGATCGGCGCGTTGTTGCGCCAGGCGAGGATGGTGTCTTCAAGCTGCCCGGCCGTGTAGCGGCCTTCGAAACGCATCGTGTAGCTGCGACGGCCGACATCGATCGAACCGCCGGTGACGTCGGACGACCGGTTCACCGTCTGCGCGATTTCGTCGATGGTGACGCCAAGCTGCGCGAGGCGGAACGGATCGAAGGAGATGCGCACGATCTCCTCGCCGTCGTCTGAATTGACGTCGACGCCGGCGACGCCCTCGATCGCTTCAAGTTCGGGCGCGATCCGCTGCTCGGCGAATTCGCTGAGCTTCGTCGGGACGCTTTTTTCGCCGGGAAGCCGCTGCAGGAAGAGAAAGATCAGCGTCTCGCCCGCGCCGCCGCCGCCGTCATTGTTGATCTGCGGACGGTCGGCGTCGGCGGGAAGGCCGCGCACGCGCTGAAGTCGGCTCGTCACCTCCGTCAACGCCTTGTCCATATTGGTTCCGAGCGCGAATTCGAGATTGATGAAGCCGCCGCCGGAATTCGACCAGGATTGCATGGTCTTCAGTCCCGGCGCGCCGCGCAGCTCGCGTTCAATCGGGTCGATGATCTCGCTTTCGACCTCGCGCGGGGACGCCGCGCGCCAGCCGGTCCAGACGCCAAGAACCGGGCGTTCGATGTTCGGCAGAAGCTGGATCGGCAGCTTCGTCAGCGACACGCCGCCAAGAAGGAAGATGACCGCGAGAACGACGCCAAGCGCCGCCGGGTATTTAAGGCAGAGCTTTGTGAGACCCATGTCGATCACCGCGGCGTGTTGAAGCGACATTTGTCGCAGAGCAGGATAAGCCTCGTTTCAGGCCTGAAAAACAAGGGGCCGTCGGTC
>DNZB01000034.1:2784-9039 GCA_003506635.1 Parvularcula sp. | reverse complement strand
TCAAAACCGGCGCTGTCCCGATCGACAAAATCGGCGATGCGCCCCGCAGTCACAGCGGCAAGGCCGGGCGCGACGCCAAGCCGCGCAAGCTCGTTTGCAATCGCCGCCGGCGCGGCGAGATTCAAATTCAGGCGAAACGCTTCATCTTCAATGACGATGACGACCTCAACGCCTCCGTGCCGGCAGCGCCAAGCCGCGCCGTGCAACGCCGCCCCGTTCTCGCGCCATTGGTCCGCGACGCGCCAGAGGCCGAGACTGACAGCCGCGTCCGCCGCGTTCTGATTCGAAATGCCAGCCGCGAGCGCGTCATAAGTTCGCGACTGCGCCGCCACCGTCGCCTGATAGGCGACGCCGAGAGCGGCAAGCACGCCGACGACCCCAATGACGGCGAGCAGGGCGTTGCCGTCCTCGGCATGCAAATCGCGTCGCCTAATTCCGGCGGCGCTCTTCGGCTCTGGCGTTCGTCTTCTCAAGAAGTTCCCTGACGTCATCCAGACGGTTCCTGAATTCTTCCGTCACGAGCCGCGCTTCGTTTCGGTCGCGCACGACGCGCGGCGTGATCAGCACGAGAAGCTCAGTCCGGCCGGCTTTCCTGGACTTCGATTTAAACGCCTCGCCGAGCAGCGGGATCTCGGATAGAAATGGAACCCCCGTGCTCGTTACGTTTCGACTGTCTTCTATCAGGCCGCCGAGCGCCAGGCTCTCGCCATCATGAACGGCGACGGATGTTTCAATGCGTCGCTGCTGTATGGTCGGAGAGTCGATGCCGGACGTCGTCGTTTCGATCACCGAGCTTACTTCCTGCGTAATGTCGAGGACGACGACCCCGTTATCGCTCACCCGCGGCGTTATATCGAGAATGACGCCGGTGTCCCGGAACGAGACCGCATTCACGATCGGAGCATCCGGATCAATCGTACTCACTGCCGATTGCGTGACGACTGGCACCTGGTCGCCAACCTGCAGGCGCGCCGTCTTGTTGTCCAGCACCATCAGGGTCGGCGAAGACACGACCTTCACATCGGTAACGCTGGCGAGGGCGTTCAGAGCGACGCGAGAATCCGCCTCGGAGAAAACATAGGAAAATCCCGGAAAGCTCGAACCGACGGCGCCTGAAGCCACGTCGGAGAACGAGAAGCGGCTTTCCGCGTTTTCGAAGAACCACGTAAGGCCGTGTTCAAGATCGTCGTTGAGCGTCACCTCGGCGATCGTCGCTTCGATCATGACCTGGCTCGGCAGCGTGTCGAGCTTTTCAAGCATCGCCGAGATGCGAAGATATTCAAAAGGAGAAGCGTAGATCAGCAGCGCATTGTTTTCCGCGTCCGCGATGATCCGGCCGCCGCCCGATGCGGCCCCGTTCGGGGTTGAAAAGCCGCTGCGTTCCGCCGGCGCCTCGCTTGGTCGGGGCGCCGGATCGCCGTTGACGGTGCGCGGCGTAAGGCCCGGCTGAACGACGCCGGCTTCCGTCGCAGCGCCGCCGAAAAAACCTTGCAAGACGGCGGCGAGGGATTCCGCCGATCGGTTTTGAACCTCGTAAACAAACACCTGGTCGCCGCCGGAAGCGTCGGGATTATCGAGCCGCTCAACCCAGGAGCGTACGTCCTCAAGATATTGCGACCGCGACGAGATCACGAGAACCGCATTCAGACGTTCGTTCGGAATAAAGCGGATGACGCCCTCAAGCGGCTGGTTTTCGCCATTGGCGAAGATCGCCGACAGGTCAGAGGCAATCTCTTTCGGATCGGCGCTCTTCATTGGAATAAGGGCGAACGACATGCCTTTCAGCCAGTCGACGTCGAAAAGCCGCACCGCTTCCATGAGCGAGTCGATTTCTCGCCGCGATCCGCTGAGCGTCAGAAGGTTGCGAGCGCGATCGACACGGACGATCGCGCCGGAAGAAGCGATCGGTTTTAAAATGCGTTCCATCTCGGCGGCGGCTACGAACCGGAGCGGAACGACCTGAACGCTGAAACCGACGGCCGTTTCGAGCGGCGCGGCGGCGCCGACATTCATCGACGGCGGACCGAAAACGGCCTTGTCCGCGGGGGTGATGCGGTAGACGCCGCTTTCTTCGATCAGCACGGCGCCCTTGGACTCGAGCGCGCTTTCAAAGAGCGACAGCAGAGCCCGTTTCGAAACCGGCGCCGATGTCTTGATGGTGATCGAACCCTGGACGCCGTCATCGAGCGAATAATTGACGCCGAGGATATCGCCAAGAACGAGATCGGCGGCGTCCGCGATCGAAGCATTATCGAGGTCGATGGCCAAAAGCTCTCCGTCGGACTCGCCAGATGATTGGGCGCGCGCCGAGCTGGTGAAGGCGTCGGTGCCTTTGACGATGACGGGTTGAGGTTTGGCGGCGTCCGCCGCGGGAGCGGCGAGCTCTGGCGCTTCGCGGGTTATCAGCGATGCGATCACGTCCGGCGCAGCATCGACGCTCTTGCCGGCGTCGGGCGTCGCGCACGACACGGCGGCGGCCGAGAGAGCGCTGAACCAAAGCCGGCGGGCGATCATTCGTCTTCAGTCCCGTAAAGTCCGCCCTCGGAGAGCCTTGCCAAAGCTTCCTTCAATTTTTCCTCGCGCGCGTCAATTTCCGACTGCGTCGGCTGCGCTATCTCAGAAGGAAGGATGGGCGTCGCCGCCCGCTTCTGCGATATTTGTTTTGGGGTAAGCGATTTCCGTTTCGAAACAGTCAAGACGATCTGCTCGCCCCCTCGCTGCAGGACGACGGTACCCGCCTCGACCGCGACAATCCGCCAGCCGGCGGCTTCCTCCCCGATGCCGATCCACCGTCCTCGCCCGGATGCACCGGTCTCGTCAGCTTGGCGAAATAACGCCTTCTTCACTTTCGCAGTCGAAATCGTTCCAGCCAGGCGTAGGTCGCCAATGGCGTCATTTACGCCCTCAGCTGCGGTCGCCTGGCGCCCTTCGACAAACAGCGGTCGAGACAGGATCGTCACGGCGGCTTCCGCGTCATCGCCAAAGGATTTCGGGATCTCTGGCACTGGGGCAAGCTCTGCTTCCGCCGCTCCGGCTGAAACCTCCGCAGGCGGGGCCAGGGCGAGCCAGGCGCCCGCCGCCGCAGCCGCCGCTGCACCGACCCATAGCGCCGCCGGCGCCATGCCTTGCAGCCGCCTCACGCGCCGCTCTCCGTCCAAAAGAGCGCGACGGCCGCGACGGTCAGACCATACTCCGCTTCCTGGCCTTCCCCCGATTGGCGCCTGATCGTCAGCTCTCTGATGATGAGTTTCGGCTGCGCCGCCGACAACGCCGCCAGAAACTCGACGGCAGCGTTAAAATCGCCGACGACGCTCATTCTGACGCCGGCCGCGCTGGCCTCCCCCTCGGACGGCGTAAACGCCTGAGCGCTGATGACGGACACGCCCGCTTCGCTCGCCGCGCCGCTCATCGCCAATTGGATCTGGGCGAAGGCCGGAGAGCCGCCCTCCTTCGTCAGGAATTCAGACCGCGTCGCCAACGCAGTTTCACGGGCCGACGTCCAGCGGCCGGGATCGCCCAGCCGCGCCTTCTGCTTTTCAAGCGTCGTGATTTCAGAACGCAGCGAGGCGATTTTCGCCGCCCGATCTGAGAGCGGCCGCACAATCACGGCCCAAAGACCGACAATTGCGATTGCGGCGCAAACGAAGGCGAGCGCCAACGCAAGAGCGCGCGGACCTCTTATGGCGCCCAAGCCGTTCATCGGCTGCTTTCGGCGGCAGGCGGCGATGACGCCGGCGGCTGAACTTTCATGCGGGCGGCGAATGTCTCTGTGTTTGTCGCCTGGTCGGTGAACACCGTGGACGTGAATTCAGCGGCCTCGAAAGCCGGCGAGGCCTCAATTGCGGCGAGCGCCTTTGACGCCGAAGCGGCGCGACCGGAGATCGATACGGTTCCGCTCGCGACCGTCAGCTCCGTCAGCCAGACGCTGTCATCAAGCGCTTGCGTCAAAGACGCCATCGCGCTCAACGCCGAGGGATTGGACGAATATTGCCCTTGAAGCCGCGTGATATTGGCCGCCGCGGCGTTCGCCTCGCTTGCCGCGGCCCGAACCGCGGCTGTCTCGTTGACGAGCGCGTTCTTTCGCGCTTCGAGCGCATGGATGGCCCGCCCCTGGCCGACAAATCCGCCAGTCGCCAGGACAATCAGCGCCGCCAGCGCTGCAATGTGCTCGGCGCGCAATGAGGTGCGGCGGCGGCGGCGAAATTCCGCCGGCAGGAGATTGATCCCCAAGGCGCCTTCGACTTCAATCCGGCTGACTTCGATGCCGCTGCGCCGAAAAAGGTCGCCCAGCTTCTCCAGAAATTCGTTCTTGACGATGAACTGCCTCACCCGGCGTACGCCTGCGCCTGAATCCGCCTCGGCGAGGAAATCGAAAGTCACTTCCTCCGGGGCGAACGGCGTGGCCGTTTCGATCTCGAGCGCGAGAACTTCCCGCACATGATCGAAGGCGCGTGACGGGATCTCCGTCTGCAATTGGAGAGCGTCAGATGCGGAAAGCCGCAACGCGACGGCCCGGCCCTCGCCTTCTGCGCGGAGCATTTCGACCACTTCAGAAGCACTGAGGGTCGCTCGCAGGCCGGCAGGCGCATTGACGCGCTGAAAATAGGACGCACCCGGCCCAACGCCTATTACTTCGACGTCAGCGTCCCGCCTTGTCCCAAGCGACAAAGGGCCGAGAACGGCGCGTAGCTCTCGGCCCCACCAGGTCAAGAACCCGTCCGCGCGTGTTACGATCGACGAAATCAAGGTCTGCGCCCATTCTCCCGAGGGCATCTTAATGCAAGGGCCGGCGCAATGTGAAGTTTTGCGTTTCGGATCAAGGAACAATCCAGTCCGAATCGGGCGCTATCGCACCTTCAGACTCAGCATCAAGGCGCATGACATAAGCCCCTTTCGAGGCGAACCGCTGACCCGGCCCCAGCGCGAGCGAGGGGTGCGTCCCGATGTTGAGATTCTTCTCGGCTTCATGCTCGATCAGCTCTATCAGGTATTCCTGATTGAAGTCCCCGAGCATGTGCTGGAGGCTGTGTTCGATCATGGTTAATGCGAAGTAAGTCTCAAACTGCAGCCTTTGATTGACAACCTTAACCTTGCGGGCGCTCATCCAGGCCCTGACATCGAATTCCCGCGGATGAACAGCGCCAGGGCGCTCATACGGCCAGGCGAACCGCAGGCGTTTGGCGGCAGCGCCTTCGACGCCGCGAACATAAGCGACCGCGTCGGACGGCAGGCCGACAATCTTGGTTTTTCCGAACTTGTTTGGAACGACCAGGGGCGCGAGATAGGCGACGGACGCGCCCGGCCAGATGACGATTGCGTCAACGCCGCTTTCGCAACAGGCGCTCGCTGCTTCGAGCAACTTCTGCTTGTC
Source organism: Parvularcula sp. (assembly GCA_003506635.1). GTDB lineage: Bacteria > Pseudomonadota > Alphaproteobacteria > Caulobacterales > Parvularculaceae > Amphiplicatus. Next base: position 3,668 of record DNZB01000034.1, on the reverse strand, counting down.
GGAGAACCCTTCCGAGATTACGCGTGCGCCGCGCATCTGGGCGTAGCTCATGAACGAAACCGCAGACGTCGACCCGAGCCTGTCTTCCAGATAGAACTGCCGGATATCCGCCGATCCCTTATTGCGACTGACGACATAGTTCGCAAGCGCCTCGCCCTCGAGCTCTCGCCCCCGCGTGAAATAGAGATTGTAGCGATAAGCGACGTCGCGGGTTTGCGGCAGATCCGTCGATGGAAAGACGCAAGGGGTGCCGGTGCGGTCGCAAAAATCCGCGATCGGGGCGTGCGGTCCCGCGACGACGCCGCCGACGACCGCGAAGACCGGCTTTTTCGCGTAGAGAGCTTCAAGCTGGTCGCCCCATGTCTCCGGCTCCCCTGACAGGCGCCAGACATCAATCGACCAATTGCGATAACTGTCGAGAAAGTCGGACCGATAAAGCGGCGAGAATCCCGGGCTGCTCAGATCGCCCTTGGTGTGCAGGTTCTTCCAGCGGAAAAACGCCTCGATTGTGGAAACGACGGCTTCGGCGTCCGCTTCGCTGGCGTTTGGTCCGACAATCGTCGCAAAGCGAATTTCATCGCCGCCGACGCCAGGGACAGGTTCGCCGCCGCGAGATTTCAGATAGGCGATAATGTTCTGGGCGTCCTCCTTGCCAAGCTTGTAGCGCGGCATCGTCTCGTCAAGCTTGCGCCCTGCAGGGTCGACGCCGCCCAGAATCGCGCGCGCAAGGCTCGCATCGTCATAGGCCGGGCGTGAGCGCGGATCGCGCATCTTGGACCAGAAGTCGCCGCCTTGCGCTTCAAGAAACAGCTCCTTGAAGATTCGGTTCCGGTCGCCTTTGCTCTCCTCATAAAGAAGGTCGCCGCGAATGGGCGGCACATAGA
>DNZB01000034.1:0-2441 GCA_003506635.1 Parvularcula sp. | reverse complement strand
ATGTCGCCGCGCGTCGTCGCTTTGACCGGAAGTCCATCGGCGCCGACGCCCTCCCAATAAAGGCGCCGTCCCGCTTCCGCGTCGCCCGCACTGGCTGCACCGCCCGAAAGCGCGACGCCGGCGCTTGCAATCAGGAGGAAAATCGCGCGCAAGGTCTAGATCCCTTCTTTCCTGGCGTCCGAAAACTCTTTGACGAGGTCGGTAATGCTCATCAGGCCGCGGATTCGCACCCAGTCATCACTCGTCCGCCAACGGATAAATGTATATGGCTGATGGTACATCTTGTTGTCGCCCTGATAGAGGGCGTCAAAGGCCTTCGTCGCCTGCATGACGGCTTCCTTTGAGCCCGTCAGCAGCACCCATTCCGGATTGGCGTTCTGCTTGGCGGCAAACTCGCGAAGGCGTTCCGGCGTGTCATATTCCGGGTCGATTGAGATCGACACCATTCGATAGTCAGGCGCCAGGGCCGCGATGTCCGTCTGCGCGCCGCCGAACACCGCGCCCATGACCGGGCAAATCGTCGTGCAGCTTGTGAAGATGAACTGGACGAGGGTCGGCCGTTCTTCCGCCAGCAGACGGTCAAGGCGAACCGAGCGGCCGTACTGATCAGTAAGGCTCACAGCCGGAATCTGGTAGGCTGACGACGAAACTTCGTAATCAGACGACGTCTTCGGGGGGCCATGATCGTGACCCGTATGATCGGAGTGATCATCGTGGCCGGCGGCGTCATCCGCAGAAGCAGCGGTTCCATGGCCTTCATGGTGATCATGGCCGTCAGGCGCTGCCGCCGCGACATAAGGCGATGCTGCCGCCGCGACGAATATGAAGGCCGCCCCGAGGTTCAGAACTTTCATTCTCAATTCTCCTCCGCCATTACCCGGCTCCAAAACCTACTCTCTTGATCGCACTTTTAGCGCCAACGCCAGCTCTGATTTCTCAGAGCTGGCGCCGGCCGCCCGTTCCTTCTTGGGGGAGATCTGAAGGACCGAAGCTAGTGGATCGACCAGACCGCCACGTCGTGGTGGAAAGCGTCGAACTGGTACATCCGGAGGCGACGGCCCGGTTCGTAGGTGAACTCCCACTCGATGTTGTGGCGTCCGAGGCCGTCGCTGCTGCTGTTGTCGCCGACGAGCTCATTCGGGAGATCGTTGCCGATGATGTTTGACCGCTGGTGCTTCCGGCCGGGCAACGGAAGCATTCCGCCGTCCCCGCGGTCGATCCGACGATAAGCGCCCATACCATGAGCGACCAGGCTGCTATCGGCAGCGGGCCGTTCCGCCGGCTTGACGACGATCGCAGGCACGGCGGGGTTGATCGTATGCGGCCACCAGTGGATGCGTCCGAAGGTGAACCACGCGCCGGCACCGCCGACTTCGATCGTATTCTGGAAGGTGTTCTCCCAGCCGCGCATCCCGCCGAAATCAACCAGCGTGTACTGGTGAGGATAGTAGTCGCCGTTGATGAGTGCGACGTTGACCTTCGTTCCGCGTTCCGTCCACTTCGTCAACTCGACCTGCGCGTCATTCACATAGCCTTTGATATGACCGTAGATCGTGTTGTTGAGGTAGGCGATGGTGACGTCGGCGTCCGGATCCGGCGAAATGCCGCGCGGCAGCTCGTTGCGGTCGCTCCAGTCGAAGAAGGACTCGGAGAATTCTTCGGCCTCGGCGCGGACGCGATTGCCCTGAACAGAGTTCGCCATGAACTTCTTGAGCGACGTCCACATCCGCTTTGCAGGCGCGAGATCGCCGATCATGGAGATCGCCTGAAGCTTCGCATCCTCGTTCGCACGCGGGTTTTCGCCGAACACGGTTCTCTCAAAGTGATCTCGAAACACGTCCACTTTGACGGGATTGCCGTTGGCGTCTCTTACGACCTGGCCATTTGCGTCCACCTTATCAACGGTAAAGCCGCGCAGCAGGTTTTCCACCGCCTGGACCCGGGGCGGGTGAAGGCGCCATCCCCAGTGATAGGTCAAGTTGAAGAAGCGCGCCGGCGGCTGCTTGATGAAGAAGGTGTATTTAAAGCCTTCTTCCATCGGGAAGAACGTCTGGTCAAGCGAAACGTTCGGAATGAACTGGTTCTGCCCGCCCAGAACGATTTCCTTAGGATCGTCATAGAGCATCGGGAAGGATGCGAAATCCTCATGTCCGCGATTGAGAACGAAGATATTGTACTTAACGAACCATTCGCCGTCGTCCCAGTCGCCGCCGTCGCATTTCCCGGTCTCATGATTGAGGACGCCGCCGATCTTTTCGACCGCGCAAGTGTCGATATACATCGTATCGGACTCGATATGCGTATCGAACCAGATCTGATTGATCTCCACCGTGCGCGTCACCGGATCGACCGACTTGATTTTCAGAGGCCCGTTGTAGTGCAGCACGGGAAAGCCGCTGTAAGAGCGGTCGGCCACCTGATTGCCTTCAAGAATGTCGATG
>DNZB01000062.1 GCA_003506635.1 Parvularcula sp. | reverse complement strand
GCGCGGTGATCGCCGCGCTGATCGAACGCGGCGCCCTTCTCGCGCGCGGGCGCCTCAAACATTCTTATCCGCATTCGTGGCGGTCGAAGGCGCCCGTCATCTTCCGCAACACGCCGCAATGGTTCATCGCGCTCGACCGGAAGAAACCGGACGGGCGGACGCTCCGCGAAGACGCGCTCGCCGCGATCGACGCAACGGCGTTCACGCCGCCCGCCGGCAAGAATCGCCTGCGCGCCATGATCGAAGGCCGGCCCGACTGGCTCGTCTCGCGCCAGCGCGCCTGGGGCGTGCCGATCGCCATCTTCGTCAACCGCAAGACTGGCGAGATCCTGAACGATCCGGACGTGAACAAGCGCATCGTCGAAGCGGTGCGCTCACGCGGCGCCGACGCCTGGTTCGATACGCCCGCGCAAGTATTTCTGGGCTCGGCCGGCTCCGACAACGAATATGAAAAGATCGAAGACATTCTCGACGTCTGGTTCGATTCCGGTTCGACGCATTCCTTCGTGCTTGAAGGCCGCAAGGACCTCAAATGGCCGGCGGATCTTTATCTCGAAGGCTCCGACCAGCATCGCGGCTGGTTTCATTCATCGCTTCTGGAAAGCTGCGGCACGCGCGGGCGCGCGCCTTATGACGGCGTCCTGACGCACGGCTTCGTCCTCGACGAGGAAGGCCGCAAGATGTCGAAGTCCGTCGGCAATGTCGTCGACCCAGCGGACCTGATGCGCGACTACGGCGCCGATATTCTGCGCATCTGGGTCGCCTCCTCCGATTATTCAGATGACCTGCGCATCGGCAAGGAGATCATGGGCTCGGCCGTCGACGCCTACCGCAAGATGCGCAACACGCTGCGCTATCTCCTCGGCGCGCTCGCGGGGTTTGAGGAGAGCGAACGTCTGCCCACGGAGAAAATGCCGGAGCTTGAACGCTACATGCTCCACCGCGTCGCCGAAATCGACGCCGCGGTGCGGGAAGGATATCAGGCTTTTGACTTCAAGGGCGTATGGCGGACGGTCGCCGACTTCGCCTCGCTCGACCTGTCGGCCTTTTATCTCGATATCCGCAAGGACAGCCTCTATTGCGATCATCCGTCTGCGGAGCGTCGGCGCGCCGCGCGCACGACGATGGAGATCCTTTTCGACCGGCTGACCGTCTGGATCGCGCCCGTCCTTGTCTTCACGACGGAGGAGGCCTGGGCGAGCCGGCACGGGACGGCGATGGGCGGGGGCGGATTTGCGTCCGTGCATCTGCGCACTTTGCCCGAAACCCCGGCCGGCTGGCGCAACGACGCGCATGCCGGAACGTGGGAGAAGCTTCGCGACCTCCGCCGCGCGGCGACGGGCGCGCTTGAGGTCGAGCGGCGCGAAAAGCGCATCGGCGCCAGCCTTGAAGCGTCGTTGACGCTTTATCTCAAGGACGACGCGCTCCTTGCGGCCGTAAAGGAGCGCGACCTTTCCGAGCTGTTCATCACTTCGGAAGTGACGGTCGAAAAAGGCGAGGGGCCGGCGGGCGCCTTCCGCCTCGACGATGCTCCCGGCGTCGCTGTCGCCGCGCGCGTCAGCGAACACGCCAAATGCCAGCGCTGCTGGCGGTACACGGACGATGTCGGCGCGGACGCCCGCCACCCGAACGCCTGCGACCGCTGCGCCGCCGCGGTGGAGAAGATGGCGTGAGAAGCGGCGCTTTCTTCACCTCCCCCTTGCGGGGAGGTCGAAAGTCGCGCCAGCGACTTTCGGGCGGCGGCGGGACGCTGGTTCGCCAGCCGCACTTCCAACTGGCCGCAGTCGCCCCCACCCAAAACCGCTGCGCGGTTTTGGCCTCCCCGCAAGGGGGAGGCGAAGGAGGACCGCGCCCATGATGCCGGTTCCTACCAAAGCCCAGGTCTTGGACTGGTTCGCCGCCGCGAAAGCGAACCCCTTCTTCCGCCGGGGCGTCATCGCCGCGGCGCTGATCGCGATCGCCGACCAGGCGTCGAAATACTGGATCGTCCACGTCATCGCGCTGCCAGCGCGGCGGAAGATCGAGCTGTCGGCGATTTTCGATCTCACTTATGTCGAGAACCGCGGCGCTTCTTTCGGCATGCTGGCGGGCGGGATCGGCTCGCGCGTCATCCTGTCGTCGATCTCGATCGCAGTGGCGACGGCCCTCGTGATCTGGCTGGGGCGGCTCAATCGCCGGTTCGCCGCCGTGGGGGCGACGCTTATCATCGGCGGGGCGATCGGCAATCTTTATGACCGCGTCGCTTATGGCTATGTCGTCGATTTCCTCGACTTTTCCGGGCTCTTTTTCCCGTGGGTGTTCAACATCGCCGACGCGGCGATCAATGTCGGGGTCGGCTGCCTTATTGTTGACGCGCTGACGCACAAGGCTGACGCCGCCAAACCCGCCTGAGCCCGGCCTTGCCTTTACGCCGCGAAGGGGCGGGGTCTATAAGCTGGCGCCGCGAATTCCGGAGTATCTCGCGTTATGACGAAAGTGACTTTGTTTCGCGTCGCGCTCGCGCTTGGCGCGGTTGTCGCCGCCGGCGGCTGCGCCGGACTTGGCAAGGCGCTCGGCAGCGGCAAGAACCCGCCTGACGAATTCGCCATCGCCACCAAGGCCCCGCTCGTCGTCCCGCCCGACTATTCGCTGCGCCCGCCAAAACCCGGCGAAACCCGCCCACAAGAGCTTGCCCCGTCGGAGCGTGCGCGCCAGGTCCTTCTCGGCGACACCAGCGCCGCCGCGCCCTCGCCGGGTGAAAAGATGATCTTGCAAAAGGCCGGCGCACTCGGCGCCGACCAGAATATCCGCGCCGTTCTGGCCGCCGAAAATGGCGGAAGGGCCGAGAAAGACCGCAGCCTCGCCAACCAGCTGATGTTCTGGAAATTCATCGACGGCAAGGTCGACGATTCAGCCGCGCCGCTGCGCGTCGACGATCCCGCCGCCTGGCACGCCGAGCGCAAGGAAGCAATCGACGCGGTCACCGGCGAAGGCGCCAAGGTGACGATCAAGGCCGACGAGGCGTTGTTGCTGCCGGGGATATTCTAAGGGCCTGACTCGGCCCCGCTAAGGCGCGATACTGCCGCGATGGCGAATCACACCCGGCCCCTTGCCGCGGCCGTTCCTCCTGTCATCCGCCGCTTGCCGCCGACCGCGGTCAACCGCATCGCCGCGGGCGAGGTGATCGAGCGTCCGGCGGCGGCGGTCAAGGAACTCGTCGAAAACGCCATCGACGCGGGCGCCCGGCGCATCGCCGTGTCGCTCGCCGGCGGCGGCAAGCGCGAAATCGCGGTCGAGGACGACGGTTGCGGCATGAGCGCCGAAGACCTCGTCCTCGCGGTCGAACGCCACGCGACCTCGAAGCTCGCGGCGGGCGAGGGAGGCGAGGTCGATCTTCACGCCATCGGAACGCTCGGCTTTCGCGGCGAGGCGCTGCCCTCGATCGGCGCCGTCGCGCGGCTCGACATCGTGACGCGGCGGGCGGGGGACGAGGGCGCGCGTCTATCCGTACACGGAGGGGTTCTGGAGGGGCCGGAGCCGGCGGCGTTTTCAGGAACGGGAACGCGCGTCGCCGTCAGCGATCTTTTCTACGCGACGCCGGCGCGCCTCAAATTCCTAAAGACAGAGCGCGCGGAATTCGCAGCCGCTGCCGACGCGGTGCGCCGGCTCGCCATGGCGCAAGCCGACATCGCGTTTTCGCTCGCCGCGGACGGCCGGCGCGTCTTCGCGCTCGCGGCCGAAGCGCCGGGCGAGGAAGGACGCCTGAAGCGCCTCGGCGCCCTTATGGGCCGCGACTTCGAGGACAACGCCGTGCGCGTCGAAGCCGCGCGCGAGGGCGTTTCGCTGACAGGGTTTGCGGGGCTTCCGACCTACAATCGCGGCCTGCCGGACAAGCAATATCTTTTCGTCAACGGACGCCCGGTCAAGGACAAGCTGATCACCGGCGCGGTGCGCGCGGCCTATGCCGATTTCCTGGCGCGCGACCGGCATCCGGCGGTCGCGCTGTTCATCGGCATCGAACCCGCGGAGGTCGACGTCAACGTCCATCCGGCGAAGACGGAAGTCCGCTTCCGCGACGCGGCGAGCGTGCGCGGCCTTCTTGTCGGCGCGCTGCGGCATGCGCTCGCCGAAGCGGGGCATCGCGCCGCGACGACGACATCGGTCTTCGCGCTTGGGCGCATGGCGCCCGGCGGCTTCGCGCCCCGCCCCCTCGTCAATCCCTTTCGCCGCGCGCCTGAAGCGGCGCGGGACTTCGGTGAACTCCACGACCGGCCGCGCGATTTTGCGGCGCCGCTGCTCGCCGCTGAACCCGCGGCGCGCGTTTGCGCACTCGCTCCGGAGGCGGAGGATCGCTTTCCCCTGGGCGCGGCGCGCGCGCAGATTCATGAAACTTATATCGTCGCGCAGACGGCGGACGGGCTTGTCATCGTCGATCAGCACGCGGCGCATGAGCGCCTCGTCTATGAGGCGATGAAGCGCGGCCTTGAGGGCGGCGGCGTCGCGCGTCAGGGCCTTCTCATCCCCGAAATCGTCACGCTCGATCCCGAAGAGGCCGAACGCCTCGACGCCCGCCGCGCCGAATTCGACGAACTCGGGCTTGCGCTCGAACGCTTCGGCGATGATGCGGTCATCGTGCGCGAGGTCCCGGCGCTGCTCGCCGGGAATGACATTCCGTCGATCGTCCGCCGGCTCGCCGACGACCTGTCGGAGATCGGCGAGGGGCTCGCCCTTAAAGAGCGGCTCGCAGAGGTCGCGGGCGCGATGGCCTGCCGGGGCTCCGTCAGGGCGGGGCGGCGGCTCTCGGGCGAAGAGATGAACGCGCTCCTTCGCCAGATGGAGGCGACCCCCCATTCCGGCCAGTGCAATCACGGCCGCCCGACCTATGTGGAGTTGAAACTCGCTGATATCGAGCGCCTGTTCGGCCGCCGCTGAGGGACGATTGACGCCGGTCAATATGTAACTTATTAGTTACCAAATGGCCGGGCCTCAGTTCGGAATGACGCCCGGCCCTTTGGCCGGGAGAAGGAACCGTCGCATGACAAACCTCTTCGCCGCTCTTGCAGGCGCGCTCGCCCTGGCGGGCGCCGCCGCCGCCCAGACGCCTGCCGCCCAAACGCCCGCCCGATCTTCCGCCTACGAACCGATGGCGGTCTTCGCGCCGTTCGACGGCAGGGCCTTTCGCGCGGAATGGACGGACGAGAACGGCAGCTTCGTCGATATTGCGACCTACGACCTCATTCTCAACGGACGGGCGCTGCAATCGACGCACCGCCTTCAGGGCCTTGATTACGGCGGCCGGACGATCTTTTTCTGGGACGAGGCGGCGGGAAAATATGTCTATCACTATTTCACCACCGGCGGCTTTCACACTCATGGACAGGCGGACATCGCGGGCGGCGTGATGGTGACCGAGGAAAAGGTCGAAGGGCACGAAACGATCGCCGCGGTGAAGTCGCGCGCGATTTTCACGCCGGAGGAAATCGCGGTCGAGGTCGTCTATGTCGGCAAGGATGGCGGCGAAACCCCGGCGCCCCGCCGCGTCTACAGGCCGGTCGCCGATCCAGGCCGCCTCTTCCCGGACACGGAATGAGCAAACCCGAATTCTCGCCGCTCTCTGCGCTCGGCGATTTCATCGAGCGCGATTGTGACGAAATGCGCGCGCGCAGCGCCGCGTTCTTCAACGAGATCAAGCGCCGCCACACGGTGCGGGACTTCCGGCCTGATCCCGTGCCGCTCGACATCATCGAGACTTGCGTCGCGGCGGCGGGGCGCGCGCCCTCGGGCGCCAATCACCAGCCCTGGCATTTTGCGGTCGTCGGCGACCCGGCGGTCAAGCGGGCGATCCGCGAAGCGGCTGAGGAGGAAGAGCGGGCGTTCTACGGAGGCAGGGCGGGCGAGGAATGGCTGGAGGCGCTGGCGCCGATCGGGACCGACGCTGAAAAGCCATTCCTTGAAATCGCGCCATGGCTGATCGCGGTCTTCGCGCAAAAGCGCGGCGGCGCGCTGGCGGGCGACGCGCGCAAGAATTACTACATCAATGAAAGCGTCGGCATCGCCTGCGGTTTCCTGATCGCCGCGCTCCATCATGCGGGACTTGCGACGCTGACGCATACGCCGAACCCGATGACGTTTCTCAACGAGAAACTGGGTCGTCCGCCCACGGAGAAAGCCTATCTGCTGATCGTCGCGGGCCGTCCGGCGCCTGACGCGCCGATCCCCCATCACGCGCTGAAGAAGAAGGCGCTGAAGGACATCATGA
>DNZB01000125.1 GCA_003506635.1 Parvularcula sp. | reverse complement strand
GATGCAGGCGGCCCGCCGCGGAGCCTGAAACGCGCGCGGCCGCCCGCCGCGGCGAAAGTCCGGCCCGCCAGAGCGCTTCACACACATAGATATTGCCGAGGCCGGCGACGACGGACTGGTCGAGCAGCGCGGCCTTCAAGGGAGCGGCGCGGCCCTTCAGGGCGGCGTGAAGGACCTTGGCGGTGAACCCCTCGCTCAATGGTTCGGGCCCCATGCCCTTGAAATGCTTCGACTCTTCGATCGTATCCGTCGGTGCAAGGTCCATGAACCCGAAACGGCGCGGGTCATTGTAATCGATCCGCGCGAGGCCGGCGGGGCCGTTGACTTCAATGCTGACATGATCATGCGCCGGGTTGGTTGCGCGCGCGAAATGAAAATCGCCATGGCGTCGCGCCGCTGCGTCGCTGGTGACGGTAAACCGCCCAGACATGCCAAGATGCATGATAAGCGCCTCGCCTGTCGAAAGCGGCAGCAGGATATATTTGCCGCGCCGGCGCAGCGCCTTGACCGTCGCACCGCAAACGCGCCGCGCAAAATCTTGCGGCAACGGAAATCTGAGGTCCGGTCGCCGCGCGACGACCGAGACGATCGTCGCCCCGGCCAAATAGGGCTCAAGGCCGCGCCTCACCGTTTCAACTTCAGGAAGCTCCGGCATCGGCGTTTATTGGGGCGTTTATTGCGGATTTTCCAGACCCTCCGGTAGTGCAAGCTTCATTTACCAACCGGCGATTGACCAGCGGCGCGCAATCGGCGAGGCTCTGGCGGGGGACGCAAGGGGACCTTCAATGACCGACGAGGCGCAGCCGGCCGCGGGTGAATCCGCTGCAAATTTCGCCGCGCGCACGACGCGCGCCGAGCCCGGGCTCGAGATCGCCAATACCTCGCGCATGGGCGCGATGTTGTGGATCGGGTTTTACACCTTTCTTTTGAACATCGTCACCTTGACGATCTTTCGCTTCTGGGGCCGCACGCATTTCCGGCGCCGGTTGTGGGCGGATACGCGCATCGGCGGCGAGGCGCTCGAATATACAGGTCGCGGCCTGGAGCTTTTTCTTGGCTTCATTATTGCGATCTTCACGCTGATGGTCCCGACGATCGCCGCTGTCTTCGGGGCGCAGCTGCTGCTCGGGCCGCAGGCGATGATCGCCGTCATCATTCCGATCTATCTCCTGCTGTTCGTCATCATCGGCGTCGCGATCTTTCTCGCGCGCCGGTATCATTTGTCGCGCACGACCTATCGCGGCATTCGTTTCGGCCAGACAGGCTCCGCCTGGGGCTTTGGATTTGCGGCGTTCGGCTATGGCGTTTTGAGCGTCTTGACGCTCGGCTGGTTCTCGCCGGCCGCGCAGATCCGGCTGTCGCGCCGGTTGTGGTCGAACGCCTGGTATGGCGGCGTCAGGTTCAAGTTCGAGGACACTGAAGAGGCGAAGAAGGAACCGGTATATTTGAGCTTCGCGCTCGCGTGGGTCGGCGGGATCGTCGTTTACGGCGCATGGGTCGGCTGGCTGATGTCGAGCGGCGTCGCGGGACGCATGGATCCCGTGGCGCCCGACTTCGGCGCCATCGGCCTTCTCTATGCGAGCTTCATCCCGGCGGCGCTGTTGATCGCCGTTTTCGTCGCCTGGCACTTCGCCGTCATCACGCGGCGCATCACCAAGAGCCTTAGACTTGACGGGCTCACCTTCTCGTCGCGCCTTTCGACCTTTGACATCATCGAGCTGTCGATCACCAACTTCCTCCTCATCGTCTTCACGCTCGGCATCGGTCTGATGGCGGCGCAGATGCGGATGTGGAAGCGGCTCGCCAACCGCATGACGCTTTCCGGCGCGCTCGACTTCGCCGCGATCGAGCAGTCGACCATTGAAGCGCCAAAGCAAGGCGAGGGCCTTGCTGACGGGCTCGATCTCGTCTCGAATTTCTGATGAGCGAATCTGCCGTCCCCGGGCGTTATTTTGACGGCAGGACCGCCGCCGGCCACGACGTCGAGGCGGTCTTTTCGGCGGACGGCGTCTCGATCCGCGGCCAAGGCCATGAAATTTTCTGGCCGGCCAAGCGCTTGCGTATCGCGGCGCGCGACGAGCACGAAATCCGATTGTCGAATGTGCGCGAGGGCGAAGCGCGCCTCGTCATTCCGGCGCGCGCGGCAGGCGTCATCGGCGCGGCGATGCCGGAGCTATTGTCCGGCGCGCCGGAGCGTCGGCGGATGACCGCGCTCGTCATCGCGCTGATCGCCGCCGCCGCGGCGGTCGCCGGGGGCGTCTTTTTCGGGGCGCCGGCGGCGTCGGGCCCTCTGGCTGAGCGAACGCCGAAAGAGCTTGAAATCCAGATGGGCGAGAATGTCGCCGGCCAGATCAATCTCATCTTGAAGCCCTGCGGCGCCGACGCTGACCTTGCGCCGCTGTCAGCAGCGATTTCCGCGATGGCGAAGACCGGCGGCGCCGGCTTCCCGATCCGGTTCCAGATCGTCGACACGCCGATTCCAAACGCCTTCGCCCTGCCGGGGGGGCAAGTCATGACGACGCGCGGCCTTATTGAGGCGACGTCCGAGGATCCTGAGGCCTTCTTTGCGGTGATGGCGCATGAACTTGGCCATGTGCGCGCGCGCGACAGCCTGAAGGCGATTTACCGAAACGCCGGCGCCGGCGTCGTCCTTGACATCGTCACCGGCGGGTCGGGCGCCGCGCAGCAGGCAGTCATCATCGCCGGGCAACTGAACCAGTTGCGTCATACCCGAAAGCAGGAAGCGGCGGCGGACGAGGCCGCCTACGAAATCCTCCTTGCATCCGGCCTCGACCCGGCCGCGCTGGCGCGCGCCTTCGACCTCATCTTGGGCGCCCTGCCGGATGACGGGCGCGATGAGGATATGCCCGCCTGGGCGTCGAGCCACCCCGACACCGCGGAGCGGATCAAAAAGGCAAAAGCGCGCGCTGCGCCCGGCGGGACGCCGCCGATCACAGGCGACGACTGGAAACGGATCTCCAGCGCCTGCTCAGCCGAATGACCCCTCGCCTTTTGCCATGCGGGCGCGATGGCGCTAGCCTCGGCGTCAGGAGCAGGGCTTGGGCGACAAGAAATACAGGGCCTTCATCAGCTACAGTCACGCTGATGAGCAGTGGGGCGCGTGGCTTCAGCGGTCGCTGGAGCGATTTCGCGCGCCCAGAGAATTCGCCGCGCGCCTGACGGAGGCCGGCAAGCCCTTGCGGCTCGCCCCGGTCTTCCGCGACCGCGAGGACCTGCCGGTCGCCGGGAGCCTCAACGACGCGATCAGACAGGCGCTTGCAGACAGCGAGTTCCAGATCGTCCTTTGCTCGCCCGGCGCCGCGAAATCGCGCTGGGTCAATGAGGAGATCAAGCTCTTTAACCGGCTCCACGGCCCGGGACGCACATTTGCAATCATCGTCGCAGGCGAACCGGGCGACGGCGACAGGGAGTGCTTTCCCCCGGCGTTGCGGTTCAGGCTCGACGCGAATGGCGATCCGACGTCGGAACCGGCCGAACCCCTCGCCGCCGACGCGCGCGAGGAAGGCGACGGCAAGCGCCTCGCGCTCCTCAAGACCGCCGCAGGCATGCTCGGCGTCGGTCTCGACGATCTGGTCCGGCGGGACGCCAGGGCGCGCGCCCGCAGAACACGCGTGGCTGTCGGCATCACCAGCGCGATCGCCGCGTCGATGACCTTCGCCGCGGTTTTCGCCTTCAGCCAGAAGAACGAAGCCCAGCGCGCGCGCGGCGAAGCGGAAGACCTCATCGAGTTCATGCTGTCGGATCTCGCCGACCGTCTTGAGCCGGTCGGCAGTCTTTCCATTCTTGAAGAGGTCGGCGGCAAGGTCCGCGCCTATTACGACAATCAGGACCTTGCATCGCTCGACGCCGCCGCGCTCTCTCGTCGCGCGCGCGGCCTCATGCAGCTCGGCAATGTCGACCAACGCCGCGGCGACCTCGAAGCGGCGCTGAAGGCTTTTCAATCGGCGTTCAAAACGACCGAAGAAAACCTGCGGCGCGCGCCGAATGATCCAAACCGGATTTTCGACCACGCGCAAAGCGTTTTTTATGTGGGGGATGTTGCCTTCGCCCAAGGTGACGACGACGCCGCAAGCACCTCTTTTTCGGCCTATCTGAATCTGGCGAACAGGCTGGTGGCGATCGACGCCGACAATGCGAAATGGCGGCTCGAAGTCTCCTACGCAACTAGCGCGCTTGGCGCGTTGGAGTACCGGCGCGGAAGCTTTGCCGCGTCGCGGCCGCTTTTCGCAAAGTCGATAGAGGTTCGGCGGCGGCTGGCCGAACGAGAACCCGAAAGCCGCAAGGTCTCTTTTGCGCTCGCCTATGCGCTGTCATGGCTTGCCTATGCCGAAATCGCGCTCGGGGACTATGCGGGAGCGATCTCGCATCTTGAGGAGCAGCTTGCGATCTACGATCGGTTCGACAGGGACCTCAGCGCTGTCGACTATGATTCGCTGGAGAAGCGCATCACCGCCGAACGGCGGCTTTCGCAATCGCTGCTCTCGACCGGCGATGTCGCCACGGCGCGGCAGGCGACCGGGCGAGCGGCGTCGATCGGCGACCTCTTGCTCGCGCGCGAGCCGCAAAACGTCAATTCGCTCACAAATGTCATGCTGGTCGATCTGCAACTTTCCTATCTGAGCGGCCTGGAACGCGACACGAAGAATGAAACTGAATGGGCTCGCAGGGCGCTGACGCTTGCGCGCGCGATTCAAGGCCGCGCGGCGACGCAAACATTTTCAAGGCTTAACCTTGGCGCGGCGCTGGTCCGCATCCTCGACGCGGACCCGGTCAATTCCACCGCTGAAGCCCAGGAATTGAGAGAGATGATCGCCGACCGGTCGAAGCTCACAGGCGGCGATGATCTTGATTTTTTCGCCAGGGCTTCACTGGCGCTCGCTCGCAAGGAACGACTTTCCGGCGACAAGAACGCGGCGCGGGCCGAGGCAAGGTCAGCGGCCGCCTTTCTTCAGCCCAAATCTGCAGTGCTGTCCGCCGGGACGACCCAGAAGCTTGCCGAATTGCAGGAAGAAGCGGGGAACCTCACAGAAGCGCAGCGAGCCGCCGAAGACCTTTATCGGCGCGGCGTGCGCCATCCCGAGTTGACCGCCTTGCGCGGACGACTGGGCGACCCCGAAAGCGGGGCGCCCCGCATTTCGCCGCCCTGATGGTGCGGTCGGGGTTACGCCGGCGACCGCGTTGCGGTATCATCATTCAGCCGTCCAATCAGGGGAGTGATTCGATGCAACGCCGTTCATTTCTAATCGCTTGCGCCGTCGCCGCCGGTGTTTCCGGGTGCGACCATCTGCAAGGTCAGGCGACGCCTTCCGAGCCCGCTGCAATTCCGGTCGACGCCAAGCTCTCGATCAGCCGCGACGGTTCGGGCAAGCTTCAATTCAAATATGACGCCCCCTTCGCCGACGCCGACGGCAATTTCAATTTCGCTGATGGCGCCGCGGCCAAGGCGAGCGTCAATCTCAGCTTCCATATCGTTGATGATAGCGGGCTTGGCCTCACATTCCGGCGTGATGGGCGCGACGCCATCTGGATCGTCGAAAAGGCGCTGCTCGCCGACACCGGATCGACAAGCCCGCTCGGCCCCTATCAAGGCAAACAGTTTCGGGACTTCAAAGTCTCCGGCGACGGCAAGTCGCTGACCCTGCTTGATGAGAATGGCGATGGCCTCCTCTATCGCTATGCGCTTCGCTTCGACATGGGCGCTGAAATTGTCGCGCATGATCCAGACGTCAACAACGGGACGGGCGGAGGGCACGGCGGGGATTAGCAGGGCGTCGCCTGAAATAGAAAAAACCCCGGCGGTTTCCGTCGGGGTTTCTTTTTGTCCTCAGCCTGACGGCTCTTACTGCTTGTCGCGGTTCTTG
>DNZB01000128.1:27591-31000 GCA_003506635.1 Parvularcula sp. | reverse complement strand
ATCACGCCCGACGATCTAGGCGCTCTTGCGTGCTTCCTTGCCGCCGACGACGCGAAGCCCCCCCGCCGCCTTGAGAATCGAACGCAGGGAATCCGCTCCCCCGCCGCCCTCCGCCCCGGCGAGCGATTTCCCAAATTCGACGGCGTAATTCCCAGCGTTGACGGCATGAACGTCCGGCGTCACGAACAGCACTTTTCCGCCTTGCAGCACATATTCGCGCCAGCGCTCAAGCACCTCGCGCTTCAGCGAGGCTGGCGCGATCAGCCAGTCAGGATTGACAGCGCGCGATTCTGTTTCCGAGACGAGCGAAGGGCCGCCAGCGCAAAGCCTTGCGCCGTCGCCGAACGCCTCCGCGACGACCGCGGCTTCAATGATGTCGGCGCCGGCGCCCGCCCAGGAATGGAGCATCGCAGCGCCAGGTCCCGCGCCATAGAGGTGCACACTTTGGTTGCACTTTGAGAACTCCGCGATCTTTTCGGCGAAGTTCCGGCGAATGTCAGCGGCGCGCGCGGCGAATGCCTGATAGGGCTGAATGGAACGGAGCCCCAGCGCGTTCTCTTCGTCCCACAATTGCGCCAGACGCTCATACCACGGATCGAAATCGTACTCGGCGGAGTCGGCATGCGTGATGAAAAGACGGATCGAGCCGCCGTCCTTCTCGGTGAGCGCCCCGCGAAACACCTTGAGCTCGCAGTCCCGCAGGAGGCGCTCAAGAACTGTCAGCGAATAGACGGCCGATAGGCCGCCGGCGAATGTGTCGGCCGCGGTATGCGTCAGAGCCATCGGCGCGTAGAGCGTCTCGAGACAAAAGACCCCGTCGCAGGTGAGGAGGGATTTGACGCGCGCAAGAAATGCTCGCGGTTCATCGACTTCTTCAAGGGTCGACGCGGCGGTTATGAGGTCGAACTTCTTTCCCGCGAACGCGCGATCAATCTCGGGGCCCGGAAAAGCGGTTTTCGCCGTCCACGTCCATGCCCCGACGCCGTCAATATCATCCGACGGGTCGACGCCGAAGCGCTCGACCCAGCGCGGGTAGAAGGACAGCAAAGTCCCATCGGAACAGCCGATGTCAAGCGCGGCGCAGTCGCGCCCGGAAATGAGTTCAAGCCCTTCGGTCGCCATGGCCCGGAGGGACGAACGGGTCGTCCGATAAATCCCGGATGGCGCCGACCGCTTCGGCGGTGCGTCGGTCAGCGTTGCGCTTTGCAGCAATCCGCAAGCGTGCACGTCCCTGGCCGGATCGCAGAGGACGAATTCCGCCGCCTCGCTTTTGGCGCGGCCGAGAAGCCCTTTGCGCGCCCCCCCGTTGACCGCGCCTTCAAGCGCGAAGGCCGGCGTCAACGCCTGCGAGCCGCACGCGCGACAATGAGAAATACGCTTCACCCCGATGCCCCTGACGCAACTGAACGCGAGGGGGGACTGTCTCAGGCGAGGGTAAATTCGCCGTAAAGCGTTGCGGCTGCAGCGCTAGCCGAACGACGCCAAAACCAGGAAAATCGCGGTCGCCAACAGGCTCAGCATCGTCCCCAACGTGCCGATGAACCTGCCGAGCGGCCAGACGCCCATTCCAAGCCCCAGCAAATGCGCGACCCTTGCAGCCAGAAAACTTCCGCCGAGCGCGTGGACGATGACGGCAGAGCGCCCCATCGCCGCCAGCGCCAAAAGGCCGATCAACGCAATCGGCGCGTATTCAACGTAATTCCCTTGCGTCCGGATGGCGCGGATCATCTCATCATTGCCGCCGTCGCCCAGATTGATCTTGTGCTTCGTCCGCATCATGCCGACGCGCGCGCTGACATAAATCAGAAACAGCGCGTTAAGTCCGATCCAGAAACTGGCGGCTTCAAGGGATGTCATGAGGCTCCTTTGACGTTCAGGCCGATAGGCGGTTGATCAGCTTACGGATGAATACCGTGCCTTCGGCGAGCTGGCTGATCGTGATGAATTCATCCGGCTGGTGCGCCTGATCGATCGAGCCGGGTCCGCAGATGACGGTCGAAAACCCCGCTTCCTGAAACTGGCCTGCTTCGGCGCAATAGGAAACGACGCTGGTAGAATTCAGCCCGGTGATTGATTTGGCGAGGTCGGCCGCGGGATTGTCCGGCGAGGGGGCGAGCGGCGGCGCGTTCGACATCTGAACGGTTTCGATCCGGCATGAGGGGGCCGTGCGGCGCATTTCCGCTTCGACTTCGCGGGCGAATGCGTCCGCCTCCGCCCTGATCGCCGCAGCGCTGTCGCCGGGAATGACGCGCATGTCCCAATCGAATGAACATTCTCCCGCCATGATGTTGAGCTGCGTTCCGCCGCGCACGACATTGACGGTCATGGTCGAATAAGGCGGCGAAAACGGGCTCTCCTTATCAGCGGCCGCGGCGCGCGCCGCGCGCATCGCGGAAATCTTCGCGATGAGTTTCGCCGCCGCTTCGACGGCCGAGACGCCGCGGTCCGTCTGGCTGGAATGGGTTGTAAAGCCTGTGACCGTCGTCCGGAATGACGCGATGCCCTTGTGCCCGTCGATCACCTTCATCAGCGTCGGCTCGCCGACGATGACGGCGGCGGGCGGCGGCAGGCGGTCGCGAATTTCGGCGATCATGTGCGGCGCGCCGAGCAGCCCGATCTCCTCGTCATAGGAAAGCGCGAAGATCACCGGGCGCTTGAGGTTCGCGGCCAGCATCTCAGGAACCAGCGATAGCGCGATCGCCGAGAACGCCTTCATGTCGCTCGTGCCGCGTCCATAGAACTTTCCGTCTTTTTCGGTCAGCGTCCACGGATCGGTCGACCAATTCTGGCCCGCCACCGGCACGACATCCGTATGCCCCGACAGCACGACGCCGCCTTCGACCCTGGGGCCGACGACGGCATAGAGATTGGCCTTCGTGCGTTCAGCATTCCACACGCGATGCGTGTCGGCCCCAAGGTCTCGAAGATAAGCCTCGACATCGTCAACAAGCGCCAGATTCGACTTCGACGAAGTCGTGTCAAAGGCGACGAGGCGCGCGAGCCATGCGCGCTGGCGGGCGAGATCATTCATGATTGTGGGCACTACCAGATTTCCGCCTGCGAGGCGCGACCCTCGCGCTCGCCTGAGGATAAAGCGTCTATTGGACCGAATCGCGCCGCCGCTAAAGTTCTACCTCGAACCGATCCAGACGAGCCCCGACGCGTCGGCGCCAGCGTCCCGCAACGCCGCCACGCTGAAGCTGATATGGCGCCCGGTCGTGCAAACGTCATCGATGACCAGCACCCTTCCCTTAAGCCGTGTCGTCACGCGCGGTTTGCGGAAATTCCGGCTCTGCTTGGGATGAGAAGAACCGCGGACGAGATGGGGTTCAAGGGCGGGGACAAACGCGGAATCAAGGGCGCCCGACACCACCTCGGCCAGCCTGTAGGAAAGGCAATCGGGGCGCCC
>DNZB01000128.1:17421-27172 GCA_003506635.1 Parvularcula sp. | reverse complement strand
GTCATGAAGCTGATTCCGCCCACCTCGCGGACGACCGGCCTTGGCACCAACGTATTGAAGATAAACTCAGAAGCGACATCGAATTCTTGCGCCGTTTGCGCATCAAGAGGGGGCCTGGTCGCGCCAATCCGCGACAATTCCTGGCGCTCGGAAACCCCGGCGACGTCCAGTTCCCCGAATAACGGAAGTAGCCTCTTGTTATTCATAAACCCCATGACAGCGCTGCCCGCTCCATTTTTAGGCTACAATTGTTATGTTATAAAACCCCCGTTTAACATTCTGACTGTATTGTCAGATACTCGAACAGAAACGCGCAAACCGTGGAACGATCGTTCTACGATCATTTCGACGCCGCGGACTACAATCAGGAGTTGTAATCTAACCTTTTTTTAATCACGTTTTTCGTCGTAACTGCGAATTCGGCTAAATTGCGCTGCCGCCGGACCAGATTTCGTTCGCCGTCTGGCGTTTTCGCGAACGTTTTCGGCAGCGGCGATTTGGACAAGGACCCAGAAATCTGACCTGGCGCCAAATGATTCCCGCGATGCACGCCGGGGGCAAGACAATCCGTTTCATCGTATGCCGGCAGATGTGGAGCGGAGCCCGTTAACAATATCCGCCACCTTGATGGTGCGCGCGAGCGCGGCGGATCGGCAAGACAATGCGCCTCGCGCCGCAGCGGTAAACAAGGCCTGATCGCGTTCAATCCGTGACAGAAGTCATCTTGCAAGCGTGAACGGCTCAAGACCGGAGAGTCGCAACGCCGGCAGAGTCACCGGCACGCTGCGCGGGCTGACGCCTTTCACCGCGCGGGCAAAAGCCGCGATATGATCGGGTGTCGTGCCGCAGCACCCGCCAACGATGTTCAGCAGTCCTGATCGCGCCCATTCGTCCAAATGCTTCGCCATTGTCGAGGGCGTTTCGTCGTAGCCGCCGAAGGCGTTCGGCAGACCGGCATTCGGATAGGCGGACAGATAACAATCAGCGACGCGCGCCAGATCCGCCACGAACGGGCGCATAAGATCGGGCCCGAGCGCGCAATTGATGCCGACGGACAAAGGTCTTGCGTGGCGCACCGAATACCAGAACGCCTCGGCGGTCTGGCCCGAAAGCGTACGGCCAGACTGGTCGGTGATCGTCACCGACAGCATCACCGGCACTTCAAAGCCGAGTTCGTCAAAGAGCGCTCTCACCGCGTAGATCGCCGCCTTGGCGTTCAGCGTGTCAAAGATTGTCTCGATCAGAATCGTATCGGCCCCTCCCTCAATGAGGCCGCGGGCGGCTTCTCCATAGGCGGCCACGAGCGCATCGAAATCGACATTGCGCTTCGCTGGATCGTTGACATCCGGCGAGATCGACGCCGTGCGGTTCGTCGGGCCGACGGCGCCAGCGACCCAGCGCGGACGGTTGGGCTCCGACGCCTTGTCAGCTTCCGCACGGGCGAGCCGCGCGCCCTCGACATTCATCTCATAGGCGAGCGCCTCCATTCCATAATCGGCCTGCGCGATCGTTGTTGATGAGAATGTATTCGTCTCGATGATTTCAGCGCCGGCGGCGAGATAGGCGCGGTGCATCTCCGCGACGATTTCAGGGCGCGACAGGATGAGAAGGTCGTTGTTGCCTTTTACGTCGGACGGCCAGTCGCCGAAGCGGCTTCCGCGGTAGCCTGCCTCGTCAAGCCCGTAGGACTGGATAAAAGTGCCCGCCGCACCGTCCAGTGTGACGATGCGCTCGGCAAGGGCGGCTTTCAGCGCCGAAATCCGCTCGGGGCGGCCGGGGAATGGGTCGGTGGCGGACATCGAAGCTCCATCTCTCACCACATATAAGGATATCTTTATATTTTTTTCAAGGGGGCGGCTGTGGATAGCGAGTTCTACTTCTTGTCGCAACTGCGTTTGCACGGGATCGGCGCCGCAAACCTCAAATACGGCCCCATGGGCGCCTGGAAATGGAAGCGCTTTTCTAACTAATCATGATCTCTGGCGCCGGTTTTGAAGCGCGGGTTTGGTGGGCTCGCTCTTCCCAGCCGGCAAACTCAATCTGATGAACCTTGAAGAAGCAGACCGCCTTTGCGACGGATAAAGGCGATAAGGACGGTGCGCGCCGTATGATCTGCCGCCTGGACGTTATATTTTCCTTCTCGTTCGGGTTTCGGCTCTTTCGCCTGATCAGGCCGGCCCCAACTCATCGGCTTCGCCTGGCGCCGAGCCTCTGAAGGCCGTTCCGGCCAACTTCAAGCAATATGATGACCAGCATCGATACGCCGACAAGAGGGAAAACAAGGCCGAGCACCATCGCGGCTATGAGGATCGCGATGTTCGGCCGAAAATCGTCCGGAACTGGCGGGGCCCCGATGTTCCCTCGCGGCCTCCGTGTCCACCATGTGACGACGCCGAGAACGACAGTCAGTACAAGGAGGAGACAGCTTGCAAACATCAGCCATTTGTTTGCGGCGCCAAACTGGCGCCCGACGTGGGTTTCTACTCCGAACTCGACGGCTTTGCCGAGGGGGCTGTATTGCGCCCAACCGACATCTTGCAGCACAGCCCCGTCAGCCGGATCGATATGGATGGTTCGCTGCTCCTGCGCCCGGTCCGGAACATAGCTCAAGGTGAATACGCCGGCTGGCCCTGAAGGGTAGATGATCCGAAGGCCTGATTTATTGACGCCGTACTCTTGTGCGGCGCGGATGACACTATCGATGCCGACGCGCTGCTCGCCGCCCCCCGCTGGCAACACGGCTTTCCGGATCGACCACGGCAAATCCGCCGCCTGCGGATTACCTTCGAGCCGGGCTGGTCTGGCGTGCGATTGATGCGCCTCGTGAAGGGGCGCGCTCGGCGAAGCGATGAAGTTCGGCGTCGGCGCCATTGCCTCCGCGAGAGGGTCAAGTGCGCCGAGTTTGGCGAGGTTTTCCCCCCAGAATGCCGACCATGGAAGGCCCGTCAAAATGAGGAAAGCAATGATCGGCGCATTCCACGCCGCCGGAACTGCGTGGAGTTCGCGCCACAGGCTACGACCTTTCGCACTGAAGCGCGGCAGCGCGACGCCGGCGCGCCGCCCCTTGCGCGGCCACCACAGAAAGACGCCGGTGATGAGCAGGACAAACGCCCAACAGCCGGCGAACTCGACGAGGAGGTCGCCGAACCGCCCGGCAAGCAACTCGCCGTGCAGGCCGACAAGAACTTTGCCGAGCCGCGAGCCATCGTCGATCTCGCCGGTGATTTCCGCTGTAGCAGGATCAACAAATACCACCACCGAGCGGCCATCAGGCCTGCGCAAGGTCCATTCGGAGGACCGGTCGGGCGCCGCTGGCGCTTCATAACGGAGGATTTCCGACCCCTTATGCGCGCCCAGCACCGCCCGTTCCTGAGCAGAAGCAGCCACGCTCTCCAAAACGGGATCGACGCTCAGAATTCGATGATAAAGCACGCTCTCCAACTCTTCATTGAAGAGGTAGGCGGCGCCAGTGAGTGCGAGGATCAGGACAAAAGGCGCAACGAAAAGCCCTGCGTAGAAATGCCAGCGCCAGACGTAGTGGTAGAGCCCTGATTGCGCGGTTGCGCTCCGATTACCCACCCGTGCCTCCGCCTAGAAATTGCCGGAGAGGCGGGCGCTGAATTGCCGCGGCTCGCCCGGGAAGACCGAGAAGTCGTTGAACTCGCGTGTGTAGTATGTCTCGTCAAAGAGATTCCTCAACGCGAGGTCGATGCGAAACTTCGAAAGCGTCGCCGCCGCGCCAAGATCGACGGTCACGTAGTCAGGCATGATTATCGAATTAGCGATCAGTCCGTTGAAGAGATCGACGTCCGCATTGCTGAATTGCCGCCGACCGACATAGTTTGCGCCGATGCGCGCCTGCAGCGGCGTCTGCGGGATATCATAGCGCAGGAAGATGTTCGCCTGGTGCTTCGGCGTTTCTTCCCAGTCCTGACCGACATCACCATTATTACTTTGGGTGATTTCACTGTCGAGGAAGGCGTAGCCTCCTTGCAGCAAGAGATCCTCAAGCGGGCTCCAGGCTCCTTCGAACTCGACGCCGCGCACCCGCACCTCCCCGGTCTGGATGGAGAAATCCGGATCGATCGGATCGGCCGTCAGGAGATTCCTGCGACGAATCTGGAAGAGGCTCGCGCTTGCGCGCCACTGTGCGCTTGAATGGCGCACGCCAGCCTCAAACTGATCAGATTCCTCAGGATCGAACGGCGCGCCGTTGCGCGTACGACCGCCTGCCGTCGATTCAATGTCAAAGCCGGTCGAATATCCGCCAAACGCCGACCAGCGATCATTGAACTTATAGGTTCCGCCAAGCTGGTAGTTCGTGTGATCGAATTCACCTTCTGAAATATCCGCCGCATCGATCAAAGGGTCGTCACTGAACGCAAAAGTCTGATCGAAACGCGAGTGACGCAGCCCCGCAATGAGGCTAAGGCGCGAAGTGATATCGACAATGTCTTGAGCGTAGAAGGCGACGCCGATGATCTTATCCTCGAGCCGGAAGGCGAAATTGAACGGGCGAGGGCCGACGACTCCGTAGACCGGCGCCAGCGCATTGATCGGGGGAACCGAAGCGATATTCTCCTGCGTGAAGGTGGCGAATTCGCGATCATATTCGACGCCGGCAAGCAGACTGTGACGAACGCCGAGCGTCTTGAACTCGCCAGCGAGATCGATCTGCCCAATCGTATAATTGTCGTCTTCCTTGCCGAACCGGCCGTTGCGATTGACTGTCACGCCATCTGCTTGAACCGACCGGACGCGCAACTGCGTAAAATTTGTGTCAAAGCCGGAATAGGAAAAGCGCGGCGTCAGCGTCCAGTTCGCGGCAAGCTTGATGTCAGCCCAAGTCTGTACGAGCGGCGCGAACGCTTCCAGATCGGAGCGGCCGGGATCGCCAAGAAACCGTTCGCGCGGGATTTCCGCGACGCCGTTCGAAATGATCGTGCCGACGACCGGCAGGCCGGGATTGCGCTTCGTTCGGCGTTCGACCCATTCCGTTACGAGATACGCCGTCACCTCTTTAGACGCGTTCCAGGTTAGGGAAAACGATGCGTTCTCACGATCGATGTCCTGAAAATCGACGAAGGTGCCCGACCGCTCGATTTCGCCGTTCGCCCGGAAATAGAGGCCGGCGCTCTCACTGATTGGGCCGGTCACGTCGAAGCCGCCGAGCTTCTGGTCGAATGTCCCAAATGTCGTCCACAAGCTCCCGCCGAATTCGCGCTCTGGGCGCTTGGTCACAATCGAAATGATTCCGCCTTGCGCCGACTGGCCGAACAAGACCGAAGACGGTCCCTTGAGCACCTCAATACGCTCGATGTTCGAAGTCGCCGATGCGTCAACATCCTCGAAATAGCGCTGGCGCACGCCGTTGCGCATCTGGTCGGCGAGAAAGCCGCGGATTTCGAGCGAAAAGCTCTGAAACGCAGACGTTCTCGGCGCGCCGATATTCGCAGAAGGCACGGAGCGCAGCGCGTCGCCGATGCTGCGAACATTCTGCTCGATAAGGTCTTCGGCGATCAGCACCTGTACGCCCTGAGGCACCTGGTCCAGCGGTATGCCGGACTTCTCGCCGAAATCCCCGCCGCTGAGCTTGCGGCCGGTGACAATAATGTTGTCCGCTCGCGTAGGAGCCTCCGCGGCGGCGACAGCTGGAATCGCCGCGGCGCTGGCGTAAATAAGCGCCCTTGGGATCAAGGTCTTCACATTGAAATTCGATCTTGAACGCGTGGCGGCGGTAGCGGAGAATTCAGTCTGGTTTTTCATGCTCAGTCACTCATGGTGTTTGGCGGCCGCGCATCGGATTTCGATGTCGGGCGGACTGCGCCGATGCGAACAGGGTTAGCTGATTGATTGGACGAGCAGGACCCGGCACGCCGTATCCGATCGTCTCGCTTTGATGGGGTAAAAAGCGGCAGCCGGGATCAAGCCGCGGGCTGCTGCGAATTAAGAGCTGCGGTCCCTGCAGAGCAATGCGCTGAAAGCAAGACGCGGAGTTGCTAACTGCGAGAGCGCGCTAGGCGACCAAGGGTGGCGCGCGCGCCAGAAATGGGCGCGCGTGATAAACCGCCAAATAGCGCAGAACGAGCGAAATGACTTCGCTTGCCGGCTGCAGGGAGGGTGCAGGCACACCAGCCGGTGCGACGCTGACGGCGCAGCAACTCGTGGCGAAAGGGCAGGCCGAGTAATGAGTCGAAGGCTGCGCCGGTTCATGTTCTAAGCCTCCCTGATCATGGCCGGCAGAGTGATGTTGATGATGCGCCGAAGCCCCGGCGGCGCCAGCAAATGCGATGCGCGTCACGCCCTCGCAAGGAATCAATGCGAAGGCGTCGCCATTGAAGGAGACCATGTAACCGATGGGAATGAGCGCGCGCAGGAAAAGCGCAGCCGCCATCGCCAACACTGCGACCAAGACGATACGCTGACGATTGACGCTTCGAAGACCCATCAATTTTGGAGGGTAGCTAACGCGAGAATCACATGCAAGATTAAATAACCCTGGTCTCAGAACGGAAATTCTGGGGCCGCAAGCCAAGGTTGCATCACCCTATGCGAAATGGGCGGCAATCGGGAATTTTCTAGCGTGCGGAGGCATTGAAAACAGAAAAGCATCCGCAAAAAGCAACGCAGCCCTGGCAACCTGAAAAAGGGAGCACTCTATCCCGCCCCTGTCAGTTCCCGCTAAGTCGCCGAGGCATGGACGGGGCGATCGATTTTTTGTGGGCGATGGCGGGCGGGCGGACGATCGAGATCGCGGCCGTGGCGCTCGGCCTATTGAACATCGCCTTGCTGATCCGGCGAAGCGTCTGGAACTACCCATTCGGACTCGCGATGGTGACGCTTTATGCCCTCATCTTTTTTGAGGCGAAGCTTTATGCGGATGCGGGGTTGCAGGTCTTCTTTTTCGCGATCCAGATTTACGGCTGGCGGAGCTGGCTGCAGTCGCGGGAAGAGGACGGTCTTGTCATTGTCCGTCGCATCGGCGCAGCCGCGGCCGGTTATGGCATGGCGGCGCTCATCGGAGGCGCGGCGCTCGGCGCGGGGCTCGACCGCCTTACAGATTCAACTCACCCCTATTGGGACGCATCGATCACAAGCCTCAGCATCTGCGCTCAGGTGATGATGGCGAGGCGCTTTCTCGAAAACTGGCTCGTCTGGATTGCAGTCGATGCGCTGGCGATCGGGCTTTTCTTGGTAAAGGGCCTCGCGCCGACGGCAGCGCTCTACGCCGCGTTCCTCCTCATGTCGGCGGCCGGATTTTTCAGCTGGCGCCGGACCTTCCGTCGGCGGAGGGGCGAAGTTTGATCCGGCGCGGCTTCGTCCTCGGCAAGTTCCTGCCGCCGCATGCGGGGCATCGATTTCTTGTCGAGACCGCCCTCGCCATGACGGATGAGACCTTCGTGCTGGTGTGTTCGACTGACGCAGCGCCCATTCGCGGCGCGCTACGATTCGATTGGATGCGAAAAATGTCGCCCGGCGCCGGGGTCATTCACCTCCACCGCGATCTGCCCCAAGCGCCTGAAGATCATCCGGATTTTTGGGAGATTTGGCGAACGGCGATCCTGAACGCGCTGCCCGCTCCGCCGACCCACGTGTTCGCCTCCGAGCATTATGTCTTTCGCCTCGCCGAGGCGCTGGGCGCTGTTCCCGTGCTTGTCGACCCTGAACGCAAGGCGATCCCTGTTTCAGGCTCGGCGCTGTACGAAGCGCCGCACGCGCATTGGGCCCATCTACCGCGCGAGGTCCGCCCCTTTTTCCAGAAGCGGCTGACGTTTCTCGGCCCCGAAAGCACCGGAAAGACGACGATTTCTGCCGCGCTCGCCGACAGTTTTCAGACGCGCGCAATGCCGGAATACGGCCGGACCTATGACGTCGCGTACAAGCAAGGCAGGAATTGGCATTCAGAGGATCTTGTCACGCTCGCCGAGACGCACCGCGCCATGCGCGAAGCGATTCAAAGTCTCGCGGACCCCCTTCTTATCGAAGACACCGACGCGGTGCAGACCGCCGTCTGGTCAGAGTTCCTTGTCGGGGCGGTCGCGCCGGCATTGGAGAAAATCGAGCGGGAGACGCTTGCCGATCATTATTTGATTCTGGCGCCGGACATCGCCTGGGCGCAGGACGGCGTTCGCTATGCCGGCGACCCGGCGACCCGCGCATTTTTCTTTGACGAGGCCGAAAGGCGTCTCAAGCGTCTTGGCGCGCGTTACGATATCATCAGCGGCGAGGACTTCGACTTCCGGCGCTGTCGGGCCATCGAGGCTGCGCAGCAGCGCTTCGACTTCATGCGCGACTGACGCGCCCCCGGCTTGCAGTACGTTTGATTATTCTGCTGCGACGGGCGCCAGCGTCGTCCTTTGGCGCGTACGGCGCCGATAGGCGCGTTAGCGCGCCGCGCTCCGGCTCGCGAAAACCGGGACCAGCACTCGCCAAAGCGCGCTTGCCGACCGACGCCTAGTCGTCGCGATGCACTTTTTCGGCGCGCTCATGGCGTTCTTGCGCTTCGAGCGACAAGGTTGCGATCGGACGCGCTTCGAGCCGGCGAATACCGATCGGCTCGCCCGTTTCCTCGCAGAAGCCGTATTCGCCGGTCTCAATACGGCGAAGCGCCGAATCGATTTTCGCAATCAACTTGCGCTGCCGGTCGCGTGTCCGAAGTTCGATCGCCTTATCCGTTTCGCTCGACGCGCGATCGGCGAGATCGGGCAGATGAAGACTTTCCTCCTGCAGCTGCTCGAGCGTGTATTTGCTTTCCTTGAGGATATCATTCTTCCAGTCCATAAGCTTGCGCCGGAAATATTCCTTCTGGCGCTCGTTCATGAACTCTTCTTTTTCCGACGGCCGGTAATCTTTAAGATCGATCGCCGTCGCTGAATTTTTCTTCTTCGCAGCCACGTCCCCTACCCGCCTTTCTACACCCAACAGGCGTTACGGCTCCCGTTTGCGCGGCCTCTATAATCGCGCCGTCCGGCCCGCTCAAGACGCAAAAATCGCGCCCGAAAATCCCCAAGGCGAGCGCCAAATGAACTCAAATCTGAAGGGGATGCGATGCGCGTCAGGCGATTTCGGCGCAGCCTAACGGCCAAGTTTCGCAAGCTCGACGCGCGCGCGAAGCGCGATTTCGGCGTAAAGGGCCGAGATTTCCAGATCGGGATCATCCAATTTCGCACTTGCAGCAATTGCGAGACCTTCGAGGTCGGAAACCGGGATTCGCCCGCTCAGGAGACCGTCGCGCAACCGTTCCAGCAACATCAGCATGCGCTCCGCTGCGGCGCGATTGCGCCGCCGCCCGCCGGTCTCACCCTGTAGCGCGATAAGAGCGCCAAGCGCCGCGGCGGACGCTGTCGGGCCAGCGGCGGCGGCGCCCGGCGAGGCCGCGTCCGTCACCCGAAAATCGCCGCCGCCGCTTGCGCCGCGTGGCCCGATCGCCGACGCCGCGCCGCCTGCGCCGACCGGTCCCGTGACACGGATCATCCTTACACCAATTAAATTCCGCCCGCGACAATGCGCGCGCGGTCATAAAGGTTTCGTTAAGGCGGCAGGATTTTCCCGGCAGTAACGGCAGTGCGCGCAGCGCCAGAGGAGCGGGCGTCGGAGCGCGGCCTTTGCCTTATCCATTGAATTCATGAGCTCTTTCGCCGGCCCGACGCACGCCTTGTCGGTTGGCACGGCCTTCGCTGTCCCCCCTCGCCCGCGATGGCGGGCGCATTGAAGGTCTTATCCCCGCCTATGTCATCGTCCCTCGTCCGCG
>DNZB01000128.1:8263-17073 GCA_003506635.1 Parvularcula sp. | reverse complement strand
GAGGGCGTCCGCGAGAACATGCTGATCGGCTACGGCCTCGTCGTCGGCCTCGACGGCACCGGCGATCGCATTCGCAACACGCCCTTCACGCGCGAAAGCCTTGTCTCGATGCTGGAGCGCATGGGCGTCAACATCCGCTCCGAGCAGCTTGACACAGAGAACATCGCCGCAGTGATGGTGACGGCGAATCTGCCGCCTTTCGCCCGGCAAGGCGCACGCATCGACGTCGCCGTCTCCGCGCTTGGCGACGCGGAAAGCCTGCGCGGCGGCGTACTCTTGGTGACGCCGCTTTACGGCGCCGACGGCGAAGTGTTCGCGGTCGCGCAAGGGCCGCTCGCAGTCTCCGGTTTCGCCGCGCGCGGGCAAGCCGCTTCGCTGACGCGCGGCGTGCCGACCAATGGACGGATCGCCAACGGCGCCATAGTCGAACGCGAAATTACGTTCGGGCTCGCCGATCAGCCGTCGCTTCGCCTCGCGCTTCGTAATCCGGATTTCACCACCGCACGGCGCATGAGCGCGGCGATCAACGCCCGTCTTGGCGCCGGCGCGGCAAGCGTCGCCGATCCCGGCACGGTGACGGTCGGCCGGCCGCAGGGCTTTTCCGGCGACATGGTTAGCCTCCTGGCGGAAATCGAAGGACTCTCGGTCGACTCCGATGCCCGCGCGCGCGTCGTCATTGATGAGGTCTCCGGAGTCGTCGTCATCGGCGATGACGTACGTGTTTCAACAGTCGCGATCGCGCAAGGCAATCTGACGATCTCGGTCGGTGAAACGCCGCTCGTCAGCCAGCCGGCGCCGTTCTCCCGCAATGGCGAGACGGTCGTCGTGCCGCGCACCAGCGTCGGCGCCGACGACCAGCCGGACGACCTGCAAATCGTCGAACGCAATGTGCGCCTTCGCGACCTCGTCGACGGCCTCAACGCGCTTGGAGTTTCGCCGCGCGACCTAATTGCGATCTTGCAGGCGATAAAGGCCGCAGGCGCCTTGCAGGCCGATATTGAGGTAATGTGATGAACGTCGTGAATTTCGAATCGGGAAATGGGAGTCGGGCCGCGACCTCTGTCGTCGCCCCCCAGTCGCGATTTTCAGGCATTGATTCCGGGCTTTCGGCCCGTCGCCTCGACGCCGCCGCAAAAGATTTCGAGGCAGTCTTCATTGCGCAAATGCTGGGGCCGCTGTTCGCGTCGGTCGAGACGCCCGCGATTGCGGGCGGCGGCGAGAGCGAGGGTTTCTTCAAGAGTCTCTTGCAGGAATCTTACGCCAAAGCCTTCGCCGAGCGCGGCGGCTTCGGTCTTGCGGCGCATGTGAAGGGCGCCCTTCTCGACATTCAGGCGCGCGCGGCCGCCGCACCGCCAGCGGAGAACCGCCCATGACCCAGACGATGACCGCCGAAGAGCGCGTACGCGCGCTGATCGACCTGACCGAATCGCTGAGCGACATCGTCACGCGCGAGAACGATATTCTCGCCACTCGCCGGCCACGCGAGCTCGCGACGCTGCAAGCCGAAAAGGCGCGCCTTGCAAGCGCCTATGCCGGCGCGATCCGCGACATCGCGCGCGACCGCGCCGCCGTCGCCGAAGCGGGCGGCCCGCTGATTGAAAAACTGCGCGAGCTGACCAAGACCTTCGAAGGCTGCGCTCTGCGCCAGCAGGCCTTGCTGGAAGGCGCGACGAAGGCCGGCGAAGGATTAGTGCGCGCTGTCGCCGGGGAAGCGGGTCGCACCTCGCATAGCAAGGCCGCGATCGTACTCGACGAACGGGCCTGAATATTTTCGTCACCCGCAGGCGCCTTCCAGCGACCTGATCCAGTCCGCGATCAGGCGGACGCCTTCTTCGTGCGTAACCGAGCGGCCAAGTTCCGGCATCATGTGGCCTGGGTTCGTCGTTTCCATGCGGTAGACGAAGATCGATTTGTCAGGATCGCCGGGCACGATGTCATAGCGTCGGCCGCCGGCGCCGCCGCCAGCCGCGATCGTAAATTTGCAGCGCCCGTATTTCGGGCCCATCGGCGTTTGCGGCCGGAGGTCGAGACCGGAAGTGTCGGCAGGGCCGACATCCGAGTGGCAGTGCGAGCAATTAGCGTCGAGATAGGCGCGCGCGCGCGCGTCGAGGCTCGCCGACTCGTCCGTCCATGCTGCGTTGCGCGGATGAGCGGCTCCGGGCGCGGCGCCGTTCAGCATTCCGCTCGCCGTCCACCAGTCAAGTTGGTTGAAGCCCTCGTTGTAGGAAGAATCCTTATTGAGGTGGCGCGCTTTCAGTCCGATCGGTTCGATCGCGCGCGTCGTGTTGTTGGTTGCATGGCAACCCGCGCACTGCGTCTCATTCGGCACGAGATAGGCGAAATTTTCGCGGCGCCCGTCCGGCCGCACCAGCGTCATCGGCTTCACTGCTCCGATGCGGTTGAGGCGCGCTTCGGTCTGCTCCTCATTCCAGACATATGGGAGCGCGGTCCATCCTTTCGCGCGGCGCACGAGGAGCCGCGTTTCGATAAGGCGCAAGCCCTGAAGCGGCATCGCGCCGCCGTTGAGGGCCGGCGACGGGCCATAAGTGACGGCGTTTTGTCCCGCTCCGCCGGCCTTCGGATAATAGAAGGTCTTTGAAATGATCGTGCCGACGGGAAAATCAAATGCGTGTTCCACATCGTAAGCGGCCGCTAGCCCGTCGGGCAGCGTAACCGTGCGGAGCTTCAGCGCGTAATCCGAAAACAGCGGCGTCGCGAGGTCATAAGGAATCGCCCTGGCGTTGAGCGTCAGGACGCCGTTCGCCGCCGAAATCAAATTCCAGTCCGAAAGCCGCTCCGGATATCCTTCCGCATGAAAGACCGGCGCAGCGGGGGCTTTTTCGCGCCCGCAAGCGGAGAGCGCCAGCAGCGCGAGGGCGGCGATCGCAAGTCTCACCCTGCGAGTCCGTTTGCGAGCGCCACTTCGGGAAGGCGCGGCAACGCGCAATCATGCTCCGCGGCGGCGAGCCGCGGCGCCTTGTTGCTGTTCGGCCCATCGATATTGAGGACCTCCGCGCCATTATTCTCGACGCACAGGCGCAGCGGGTCCGGCAGCTTTCCGTCAATCAACTTCTTCGGATCGACATAGCCGTCCCAAAGTATGTCGGGGAGCGCGCCGGTGAGGCCGAACATCGCAACTCTGAGCGCCTGGAATTGAAGCCCGTCGGGATCCTTGCCGCCGCCGCTCATGCGGTTGCCTGTGACATAAATGCCTTCGGGATAGGGATCGAAGGCGGCTGACATGCCGTCTTTTGACAAGTCGGTCGAATAGACCGAGGCGACGATGATGTTCGCTGTTTTATTGCCGGTGATGTCGTTATCGAAAATCTCGACCTGGTCGTTCGAATTGATGACGACGCCGGAGCCAGCCGGGATATTCGCGACCGCCGTGCCGGGAACGCCGAAATTCTTCGTATTGTTGTCGATGATCTTGTTGCGGAAAACGCGGGTGCGCGCGCCGGGCTGCGACAAGTCCGGCATGTTAAAGACAAGGACGCCGCCAGTGTTGTTCTTCGCGACATTGTCATAGACGTCGGCGTCGAAAGTGTTCTCGATCTCGATGCCTGCGACATTGCGTTCCGCGCGATTGCTCCGCACGATGACGTTGCGCGACTGGCCGACATAAACGCCCGCGTCTGCTGCAGCGATGACGACATTGCCCTCGAGAAGGACGTTTTCCGACTGCACGGGATAAAGGCCATAGGCGCCGTTTTCCGTCTTCGGCCCGCTGGTCCATTCAACGCGCACGCGGCGAATGACGATATTCCGGCCTTCGTTCACTTTAAGGCCGTCGCCCTTCGTGTCTTCGATCGCGAAATCTTCAGCGGTGAAATCGTTCGCGGTGACGAGGAGCCCTTCGGCGCCGGCGATCTGGTTCTTGAAGGAGAGGATCGTCTTATCGAGCCCCTTGCCGCGGATCGTGACGCCGTCGACGTTCAGCGACAGCGAACGATCGAACGCGAATTCGCCCTCGGGAAGCTCAATGACGTCGCCCGGCTTTGCGTCGATGAGCTGCTGCATAAATTGCGCGGGAAAATCAGCGGCGGCGGAAGTATTCGCCGCGACGGTCGGCGCCGCCGCTTCCTTGTTTCCGCAGCCGGAAAGCGCGATCGCCGCCGCCGACACGCAAAGAGCGGCGGCGCTGATACTCTTAATCATTCGTTGATCCTCCCGTTCCCAGGCGGCGGATCGCCAGCCGCCGGCCATTTAGCTCAGTTCAGGCATGAGGGTGAAGGGCCGGGCGCAGCGGCGCGCCGCTGGTTTACCAGGACTTAAAGCCGACCCCGCATTCTGTTGGCGGCGGCACAGGCTCGAAATCGGGTCATGGAACAAAACGGCGCTGACTATTGGCGGAGCCTTGAGCGGTCGAGCGACCTTTTGATCGCGCGGCTGCACGTCGTCGCCATGTCGGTCCTTCTCCTGATGCTCTCGACCGTGCTGCGGTACCCTGACTCGCTCGCAATGACGGTCGCCTGGTGGACAGTCGCCGGGCTTCTCGCCTTTCATTGCGCGCGCTGGGCGTATGTCCGTCACCCGATCGCCGGCGTCCTGTGGCAGATATCAATGGCGCTTGATTGCGGCGTCGTCGCCGTGATCGCTCTTGGCGCGGCCGCCGCAATCGGCCATGACCCGCTGCACGCAATCAACTCGTCGAGCCATACATGGCTCTATGGCGCCATCGCCGTTCGCGCGATCGGTCTTCGGGCGCGCGACATTGTCTTGACCGGAGCTTTCGCCTTTGCGTCCTGGGGCGTGATCGTTTGGAAAACGCTCGTCGATCCGATGTTGCCGCTCGACGCGGTTGATCCGGAAATTCTCAGCGTCGCGCATGCGAACGCGCTCGACACCTTTACATCGCTTCTCGCGGTCACAGGGTCACTCGCGTTCGCGGTCGCAAGAGCGCGGAAGACCGCCGTCGCGGCGACCGATAAGGAAGAAGCGATTGCGCGCGCGCGCGCCGCGGAAGCGGCTTCCGTCGCGAAGTCGGAATTTCTCGCCAATATGAGCCATGAGATCCGTACGCCTATGAACGGCGTCATCGGCATGGCTGATGTGCTGGCTGCGACGGAACTGACCCCGAAGCAGAGCGCGTGCGTCGAAGTCATCCAGTCCTCCGGCGGCGCGTTACTGACGATCATCAACGACATACTCGATTTTTCGAAGATTGAAGCGGGCCGCATCGAGCTTGTAAGGGAGCCTTTTTCCGTACGCCGGGCGGTAGAGGACGTCGCTGCGCTGATCGCGGCGCGCGCGGCCGAACGCGGCGTCGAATTGACGGCGCGCATCGCGCTCGACGTGCCGGAGCTATGCCTTGGCGACGGCGGCCGCTTCCGGCAAATCATGACCAACCTCGTCGGCAACGCCGCCAAGTTCACGCATCAAGGATCAATCGCCGTTTCGGTCGAGCGCCTGGGGGGCGGCGCACTGATGGCCAGCGTGACAGACACAGGCATCGGCATCGAACCTGAAAAGATCAGCCGGATCTTTGAAAAATTCGAGCAAGCCGACAATTCTACGACGCGCCGCTATGGCGGCACGGGCCTCGGCCTTGCAATCGCCAAGCAGCTTGTCGAGCTCATGGGCGGCGAAATCGGCGTCTCCTCAATCTACGAAAAAGGCACTACCTTCTGGTTTACGCTTGATCTTC
The DNA here is from genome assembly GCA_003506635.1 of Parvularcula sp. Classification (GTDB taxonomy): domain Bacteria; phylum Pseudomonadota; class Alphaproteobacteria; order Caulobacterales; family Parvularculaceae; genus Amphiplicatus. Next base: position 11,426 of record DNZB01000128.1, on the reverse strand, counting down.
CCGCAGTCGGCGGCGTGGCGGCTGCGCCGCCTGCGGCGGCGGCGCTCAAAGGCAAGCGTGCGCTCATTGTTGACGACGTCGCCGTCAATATCGCCATTCTGAATGATTTCCTGTCCGCTTGGGATGTTGAGACGCGGCATGCGCATTCGGCCGCCGATGCGCTCGATCTCTTCGCGAAGGAGCGCTTCGATTTTGCGATCCTCGATTTTCAGATGGCGGCGATGGACGGGCTTCAGCTTCTTGAGGCCGTTCGCCGCGCCCCTTCCGGCGCGCAACTCCCGGTGTTGATGCTGACCTCGATCGATGACCGCGAGCCGACGAAGGCGTTTACGGCGATGGGGGCGGCGACGGCGACAAAGCCGATAAGGCGCGACGAACTTTTTGAAGCGCTGACGCGAATGGTCTCAGCCGCGCACCTCAGCACGGCGTCAGCAAGCCGCGCCGACGCGAAGGACCCGGAAGCGGTCGCCCCGCGTCCACGCCTTCTGCTTGTTGAAGATAACGAGGTGAACCGCATGGTCGTAAAAATGATGCTGGCGGGCGAAAGGATCGACATCGCGGAAGCGGTCGACGGCAATGCGGCGCTTAACGCCGTGTTGCAGGGATCGTTCGACCTTGTGCTGATGGACGTGTCGATGCCGGTGATGGACGGTCTAGAAGCGACGCGGCGCATTCGCGCCGCCGAAGCGGCGGCGGGCGCGCGCCGTACGCCGATTATCGGGCTCACCGCGCATGCGATGGAACGCGACGCCGACCAATGCCGCGAAGCCGGGATGGACGACCACCTCGCAAAGCCGGTCCGCAAGGATGTGCTGCTGGCGACGATCGCGCGCTGTGTCGATCCCCTTCGCGGCGAACGCGCGGCCTGACGGCCATTCGCCCTTGACGGCCGCGCCGCTGCGATCCAGCTTTACAGCCGGCCGGCGAAGGGCGATATGCGCATCACAAGGAGAAGCCTTTTGGAAAACAGCGGCGCAGCGGCCGCGCTCGCAACGCTGGCGAGCGCGTGCGCGCGGCCCGACATCACGGGCGCTAGCGAACTTGCAGGCCTTGACGCGGTCGAAACCGCAGCGCGCATCAGATCAGGCGCGCTGAGCGCGAAGGAAGCGGTCGACGCCGCGATCGCGCGCGCTGAGGCGCTCGAACCGTCGATCAACGCCATCGCCTTCAAGAGATTCAACAGGGCGCGCGAAAACGCGGGCGGCGCAACAGGCCCGTGGGCAGGCGTGCCGACTTTCATCAAGGACCTTGACGACGTCATCGGCGAGCCTACCGGTTTCGGCAGCCGCGCATTTCCCGGCTATAAGGGCAAGGAGCAATCGCCGCTCGTCAACGCCTATCTCGGCCTCGGCGTCGTCAGTCTTGGAAAATCAACCACGCCGGAATTTGGGCTCACCGCGACAACAGAGCCGCTCAGCACGGGCAAGACTCGCAATCCCTGGAACACGGACTATTCGACGGGCGGTTCGTCCGGCGGCGCCGCCGCGCTGGTCGCGGCGGGCGTCGTGCCGGTCGCGCACGCGTCGGACGGCGGGGGATCGATCCGCATCCCGGCGGCCTGCTGCGGCAATGTCGGCCTTAAAGTTTCGCGAAACCGGTTTCCGTTCGCGCGTCCCGATCCTGTCGGGCCGATCAATCTTTCCGTCCACGGCGTCCAGTCGCGCACGGTGCGCGACACCGCCGCCGTCATCGCGGCGATGGAACAAGCACCGGAGGTGAGCGGCCTGCCGCCGGTCGGCCTCGTGACAGGCCCCGCCAGGCGCCGGCTCCGCATCGCGATGTTCACGGCGGGCGGTGCGGGCCGCGCTGTCGATCCGGAAGTCGCCGCCGCCGCGCGCGCCGCAGGAAAACTCTGCGAAGACCTCGGCCACAGCGTCGAGGAAATGGTGATCGGCTTTGGGAAAGACGTCGAAGAAGCGTTTCTCATTTATTGGGCGGCGATGGCCGAAGCGATCGTCACAGCCTGGGAAAGCGCGACGAAACTGAAGCGCAACGGCCTCGCCTTCGAGCCCTTCACGCTGGGTCTCGTCGAGTTTTTCGAGGCGCGCCGAGACAAGCTGGCGTCGGCGATTACGCGCCTGCAAGAAGTGACGCGCGAATATGAGGCGATGTTCGCAAGCGCAGACATTTTGTTGTCTCCGGTGCTCGCGGCGCCGCCCGCCAGGATCGGCTGGCTCGACGTGCGCGTCGATTTCCCGGAGGCTCTCGAACGGGTGTCGAATTACGCGCAGTTCACGGGCCTGAACAATATCGCCGGGGCTCCGGCGATATCATTGCCGCTCGCGACAGCGCAAAGCGGCCTGCCGATCGGCGTCATGTTCAGCGCCGGGGCGGGAGACGAAAAAACGCTCCTCGAGCTCTCCTATGAGATCGAACAGGCGGCGCCATGGACCGGCAGGAAGCCGCCGAAGTTCGGCGGCGCCGCCTAACCCGCCGTCTTCTCCACAAGACCGCGAAAGAACGCCGCGCCGTCGGCGCCCCCGAGAAGCGGCGAGATCATCCGCTCGGGATGCGGCATCAGGCCAAGCACGTTCCCAGCATCATTGACGACGCCGGCGATGTCGCGCGCTGAGCCGTTGGGATTATCCGTGTACCGGAAGACGACACGCCCCTCCCCCTCCAGCCGATCGAGCGTCGCATCGTCGGCGAAGTAATTGCCGTCATGGTGCGCCACCGGGAAATTGACGTGCTGGCCGTTTTGAAAGGCGGCGGTGAAGAGCGTCTGCGAATTCTCGACGCGCAGCGTCACGGTGCGGCAAACGAAGTTCAATCCGGCGTTGCGCAGCAGCGCGCCGGGAAGAAGACCCGCCTCGGTGAGAATTTGAAACCCGTTGCAGATGCCGATGACCGGCGTCCCCGCCTTCGCCCTTTCGATGACAGCGCGCATGATCGGCGCACGGGCGGCCAAGGCCCCGGAGCGAAGATAATCGCCGTAGGAAAATCCACCCGGCAGAACGACAAGATCCGTATCGGGAAGATCGTTGTCGCCGTGCCATACCATCGCCGGCTTCCTGCCGGTCGCCTGCTCCAACGCGACGGCGGCGTCGCGATCGCAATTTGAGGCGGGGAAGACGACGACGACGGTTTTCATGGCTGATTACGCGATCTCGATCGCGTAATTCTCCATCACCGGATTGGCGAGGAGTTTTCTGCACATGTCTTC